>NZ_JBHYZV010000001.1:0-212327 GCF_042753905.1 Streptomyces sp. NPDC059248
GGGTCCGGAGGGAGCTGGGGTCGGGGCTTTCCGTGTTTGCCCATGTCGAGTGTGCGGTGGGTGAGGCGGTAGATGCCGAGGGGTGGGAAGAGGGTGGTGCGGGGTGGGGTGTGGTCGTGTGCGCAGGGGGTGCAGAGGAGGTCGCGGGTGGTGGGGGTGATGCGTGCGGTGGTCACCGGTGCGCGCCAGCAGGCTTCGCAGGTGGTGACGTCGGTGGTCGAGCGGGGAAAGACCTGGGCGAGGATCACGCCGGGGCTCCTTGGCGGGTGAGGGCGTCGAGGATGTGCTCGGGGCACGTGAGCTGTCCGGGGTGGACTTCGACCGGGGCGGTGGTGTCCCGTCCGCAGACGGTGCACTCGGCGGTGGAGGGTTGGGGTGTGGGGGCGAGGAGCCCGTCGCGGGTCACCGGATCCACGTCCACGCCGGTCCGGGCCGGGACGCCCGTACCGCGACGGGCTGTTCGAACCGGAGCCCGTTGCGGGCGATGATCAGCCTGCGCGCTCCGGGTGGTGCGGTGGTCCCGGTGGTGGTGGCGGTGGCCCGCTGCCGCAGGATCTCCCGCGCCTCCGCCTGGGAAGGGCTGGTCCACGGCCGGGTCCACGGATCGACTCGGGGCGGGGGGTGGATGACGACGATCACGGTGGTTCGGCGGCGCGGCAGTTTGAGGAAAGTCCGTAACCGGGTGACGAGGTCGGCGATAAAGTCGTTCATACGACGAATCAGCTCCAGGTGATTGCTGGTTGGTCGAGCCCCGACGGACCCGTTGCGAGCGGTTCCTCGGGGCGTCTTGGTTTCTGTGGGTTGGGTGGTCCCGGCCCCGCGCCGGGGGTGGTTTACGGGGCCGGGACCGGTCACCCGTGCACGGGGCGTGGGGCCACCGCACACGGGAGCCTGGTCAGCGCCGGACCCTGCGCGGCTGCGGACACTCCGGATGCGCGTACAACGACGGACGCGCCCCGGACGCGGAGAACCCGAGCATCAACAGGTTCTCCTCCGACCGCTCCACGAGCCGCTCGCAGTACACGCAGTACTCCGGCGGCGAACCGGGCTCGGGAGTGGGGTTATTGGTCACCATCGCCCCCTTGGGTGTGTTCGTTTGCCGGGTGGGAGTCGGGAGTTCGGTCCGGGCAGATCGGGCCGCCGCAGACGCACGGCGGCCAGGTGCTCGTCACGAGTACGGGTTCAATCGGTGTGCACACGGCCGGGTTTCCCCGGCGTCTTTGATCGGTAGGGTGCATGCCGTCGACTCCAAATCAGTCGTCCACGCCCCCGGGCCCCGCCAGGCCGTGGGGGCTTCTGCGTGCTCGGGACCCGTCCCGACCAGGAGTGGGCTGCTGGTCGGAACGGGCGAACCGGCGCCGGCTCCATGAAGACTCTCCCGCCGGTGCATACCAGTAGCTATCATCATCGCTACTAGTAGCGCTACCTATCTACATCGAATAGCCTCTAACGTGTAGTGCCACACCGGGACATGGCCGGTGCGGCACGCAACGGAAAGGAGAGAGGAATGGCCCAGGTGGGATACGTGGCCATCGCGGATCACTACCGTCGGCAGATCCAGGACGGAGCCCTCGCACCGGGCGACGCGCTGCCGTCACTGCGGGAGGTGTGCGAACAGTTCAACGTCGCCAACACGACGGCGAACCGCGCCTACCGCCTCCTCAAGATGGAAGGGCTCACCCTTCCCAAACCCGGCATCGGAACCGTCGTCGCCGGACCGATCAGCAACAACATCCCGGCCCGGGTCCGCCTCCACCGGCACACCGGCGCCGCACTCGGCGGCGGGGAAACCTCCCGCATCCTGGAGACCGGCACCATCGGCGCGGACGAACTGGTCGCACCACGCCTCGACGTCACCCCGGGAACCCCGGTCCACGTCCGCCGCCGCATCGTCAGCCGCGACGGCGCACCCGTCCACATCAGCAGCAGCTACTACCCCGCCTACGTCATCGCCGCCGCACCCGAACTCGCCGAACCGGTCTCCACCGGAGGCTCACGCGAACTCGCCGCCGAACGACTCGGAGTC
Source organism: Streptomyces sp. NPDC059248 (assembly GCF_042753905.1). NCBI lineage: Bacteria > Bacillati > Actinomycetota > Actinomycetes > Kitasatosporales > Streptomycetaceae > Streptomyces > Streptomyces sp. NPDC059248. The sequence continues at coordinate 2,027 of NZ_JBHYZV010000001.1, forward strand.
GAACAGGACCACGTCCTCGAAGAGGTCACGTCCAGACACCCCACCACCACCGAGAAGAAAGCACTCGGACTGACCGCCGGCGACGTCGTCGTCACCCAGGTCGTCCGCACCGTCCACCTCGCCGACGGCCGCGTCGTCGAAGTCGCCGTCAAAGTCACCGGCGGCTCCACCGTCCTACGCTGGACCACCACCCTCCACGACCAGTAACCGACCACCCCTCAACAGCGCCGAAGGACCCCCAGGCCACGGGTGGGCCGACCTGGACCCGCACGGCGCAACCACACCCCCACCCCGGGCCCGGCCACCACAACCGGTCGCCGGGCCCGAGGCGGAGGACATGTTCGGCCGGCTCAGTCGCCCTCGCCCGTGCCGGGGAAGAGGAAGAGGCGTACCGGATCGCGGGCGATGCGATCACATCCCTGCCCGTCGGGCACCGCACCGGCATGGTCATGCGCTACGCCGCCGACTTCGCGGCGGTCGCGGGCCGGCCGGAGCTACCGGCCGGGCGGCAGTTCGCCGAGCTGATCCGCGCCTGAGACGACGGTGTTCCTGAGCGTGCCGATCTGGTCGACGGCGACGGAGACCCCGTCGCCGGGTTGCAGGGGGCCCACTCCGGCGGGCGTGCCGGTGAGGATGACGTCGCCGGGGTCGAGGGTGATCGCGGCGGTGATGTACTCGATGAGATCGGGGACCGGGGTCAGCAGGTGACTCGTATGCGACCGCTGGCGGTACTCGCCGTTGACCATGGAGCTGATGCCGAGATTCCCCGGGTCGATACCGGTGACGACCCAGGGACCCAGAGGACAGAAGGTGTCGAACGCCTTGGCCCAGGACGGCTGGCCGTCGGTCTCCTGGATGTCGCGGGCGGTGACGTCGTTGGCGCAGGTGTAGCCGAAGACGTACTCCTGGGCGTCCGCCGCCCTCACGCCCCGGGCGGTTCGGCCCATGACGACGGCGAGTTCGGCCTCGTACTCCACCCGGCGCGACTGGCGCGGGTACCGGATGTCAGCGTCCGGACCGATGACGGCGGACGGGGGCTTGAAGAACAACCGCGGCACCGGCGGCGCGCCCATGCCCATTTCCGCGATGTGGTCCGCGTAATTCCTGCCCACCGCCACGATCTTCCCCGGGATCACCGGGGCCAGCATCCGCACCGCCTCCATGGGGATCAGTTCACCCGTGCCCACGGCGTCCGTACGCATCGGGTCGCCGGTGAGAAGCTCCACCGGGGCGTGATCGTCCACCACCTGGGCGATCCGGCCGAACCGCACCCGGTTCCCGTACTCGAACCTGATGTACCGTCGTTGCTCCACCATGACCATCCCGTCGATCGCCACCGTCACACCGCCGGACGACAGGATCGCAGGAGGGCACGGAGCCCGCCCCGCCAACCCATGACCACCGACCTGCCCGCCGAAATGACCGGCACCGGAGAGATCCGCAACGGATTCGCCCACATCCACGCCGTCATGGGTGTCGAAGGCAACCGGGCCATCGCCGAACACCTCCACGATGCCCGCATCGGAACCCACTTCGCACGCGTCTACGTCATCCCCTACCCCTGACCACCCACGAGCGGGAGGGAACGAATCGTTGGCCGATAACAGGAGGACACATGCCACAACGCCATCCCCCCACGCCGTAACTCCGGCACGTCTCGATCGCCGGGCACGAATCGAGCACGATCCCGATGTGCTGTTCTGCTACGGCACCCTGCGGTTCGACGCCGTCCTGGAGGCCCTGCTCGGACGAATACCCTCCGGTGTCCCCGTAGACGCACCCGGATGGCGGGCCGCAGCCCTCGCGAAGAGGGTGTACCCCGGCTTGGTCCCGGCACCCGGCTCGACGGCCCCCGGCCTGTTGCTGACCGACCTCAGCCGTCGGGAGTGGGCCATCCTCAACGCCTTCGAGGACGAGCGGTACGACCTGCGGCCCGTGGCCCTCGCATCCGGTCAGCGTGCATGGGCGTACATCTGGCCCGGCGACGACGTCCTCCCGGCCAACTGGGACAAGGACCTCTTCGAGGGCCGCCACCTCCTGGAGTACGCCACCCGGTGCCGACGCATCGCGCCGACGCTCTCGAAAAACTCTGTTACCCCTTCCACGGCCTCCGCCCCCGAAGTACGCCTAAGCCACCCGCAACCCGACCCGAGGAGCACTCCATGGCCGCCGTCCCCCTGACCGACGCCGAACTCGGCCAAGCCCTGAGCCGACTGCCCGGGTGGACCGTTGAGAACGGCAAACTGGCCGCGTCGTTCGCCATCGGCCGAAGCGCCGTCCCCGCCCTCTACACGGCCGTGGCAGCCGCCGAGGACGAGGCGAACCACCATGCGGAAGTCACCATCCTCTACGGGACCATCGGCTTCGCCCTCAACACCCACGACGCCGGAGGCGCCATCACGGCCCTCGACACCACCATGGCCACCCGCCTCACCGGCCTCGCCACCGACCACGGAGCCCGCCCCGCCGACCAATGACCACCCAACGGACCACGCCGATGACGCGCCCCGTGCTCTACCTCATCGCCTGCGCCGCCGGTCCCACCCAGTACATCGACCACGGCGTCCGCGCCGCCCGGGACGCGGGCTGGGACGTATGCCTGATCCTGACCCCCTCGGCAGCCGGCTGGTGGCAGGAACGCCTCGGTGAACTCACCGACCTGACCGGCCACCCCGTGCGGTCCCGGTACAAACTCCCAAACTCCCCTCCGGCGGCACCGCCGACGGCGAGGATCCGGCGCACGCCGCCGCCCGCGAGTTCGAGGAGGAGACCGGCTGGCGGCCGGGACCCATGCGGCTGCTGCTGGCCGTCGATCCGATGCCCGGCATCTCCACGTCCCACCACCGCGTCTACTGGACCGACCAGGCCCGACGAGTCGGCGTACCCCGCGACGCCTTCGAATCCGCCCGCCGCGAATGGGTGCCCCTCGCCCGCGTACCCGAACTCGTCACCGACGGCCGCATCCGATCCGCCAACACCATCGCCGCCCTCCTCCTGCTCCACCACCTCCGACCAGAAAGCCAGAATCGGTAACGCGCCCCCACCCGAGACCCGGGCCGGGGGATACAAAGGCCCGCGCCCGAACTTCCGCCCGGAGGGTTGGTATGACGACCTTGACCGTTCTTCACCCCGGCGCCATGGGCGCCGCCGTCGCCCGGCAGGCAGCGGCCGCCGGGCATCGTGTGCTGTGGGTGCCCGATGGGCGGAGCGCGGCGACGCGGCGGCGGGCGGATGCCGCAGGTCTCACCGGGGGTGCGTCGCTCGGTGCTGCCCTGGCCGAGAGCGACATCGTGCTGTCCGTATGCCCGCCGCAGGCCGCCGAGGACGTCGCGGAGGTCGTCGCCGGGCACGGGTACGACGGTGTGTACGTCGAGGCCAACGCGATCAGCCCCCAGCGCGTGCGGGCCGTCGCCGACCGGATGCCCTCCGCGTGCACCGTGCTCGACGGCATGCTCAGCGGCGCTCCCCCGAACGGCACCCGCCCCGTCCGGTTCTACCTGGCGGGCGACCCCCACGCCCGCAAGGCGGTCGAGAGCGTCTTCGCCGGTACGCAGGTGTTGGTACGGGCCACGGAAGGCGACATCGGATCCGCCTCCGCCCTGAAACTCGCCATCACCGGCTACCAGAAGATCTCCCGTGTACTCGCCGGAGTCGCCTACGCGCTCGCCACCGACCACGGCGTCGCCGACCTGCTCCAGGCCGAGGCCGAGCAGATGAACAAGGACATCCTCGACGACCCCTCCTACCTGCCCAGCGTCGCCGCCCGCGCCTGGCGATGGGGACCGGAGATGGAAGAAGTCGCGGACACCCTCCGAGCCGCCGACCTCCCGCCCGAACTGGCCGAAGCCGCCGCACACATCTACACACACTGGGCACGGTTCAAAGACCAGACCCCACCACTCGGCCAACTCCTCGACCACCTCCACGACCAACAACTTCACGACAACCCGTAGCCCGGGCCACGCTTCGGGCCCCGCCGTCGGGGGTTTCAGGACGAGGTGAGGGCCTCGGTCGGGGGGAGGCGGCCGGCGCGGATGGCGGGGTAGAGGCCCGCCAGGGCGCCGATCAGGAGGGTGGTGGTGACGGCGACCGCCGACGCCCATGGGGGGACCTCCGTGGGCCAGCCGCGGGCCGTGGCGTAGCCGGCCGTGATCAGGGTGCCGAGGAGGGTGCCGCCGAGGCCGCCGAGCACCGACAGGAGCAGGGACTCGGCGACGAACTGGCCCCTGATCTGGCCGCTCGTGGCGCCCAGGGCGCGGCGGAGGCCGATTTCCGGGCGGCGTTCGAGGACCGAGATCACCATGGTGTTGCCGACGCCCACACCGCCGACCAGGAGCGCCACCCCGCCCAGGCCCAGCAGCAGGCCCGTGAGGGCGGACTCGGTGGCCTCGCGGGCGGCCAGCGCGTCGGAGGGGCGGGAGACCAGGACCGCGCCCGGGGCGCCGGGGTTCGCGGTCGCCGGGAGGACGTTCCACACCGGCTTCACCCGGTCGTCGCGGGCCCGGACGTACACCGTCGACGGATGGCCGTCGAAGCCGAGATACGTGCGCGCCGCCGCCCGGCCCACGAGCGCCGTGTTGTCGATCTCGGGCGCGAGCGGTACCGGGTGCAGCACCCCGACGAGGGCGAACCACTCGCCGCCGAGCCGCAGCCGGATGCCGGGGGTGTACGCGTCGAGGCGCTGGGCCGCCTTCGCGCCCAGGACCACCGCCGGATACCGCTCCGTCGCGGCGCCCGCGCCCAGCCACCGGCCGATACGGACATCCGCGCCGATCGTCGGGAGGAGCCCGGGCCCGGCGGCTGCCACCCCGACGCTGCCGGTACGTCCCGAGGGGATGTGCTCATTGCGGTAGACCGCCGCGCCGTCGACCGCGCCGACCGACGCGACCTGCTGGACCGGGCCGATCCGCCGGACCATGGAGACCGTCTCGCGCGGCAGCTTCGACTGCTCGCCGGTCGTGGTCTCCCCGGGCGCGATCTTCAGCATATTGGTGCCGAGCCGGTCGAGGAGCTGGTCGACCTCGGCCCGGCTGGAGCTGGAGATACCGATCACGGCCGTCATCGCGGCGACGCCGATGGCGATACCGAGCGCGGAGAGGAAGACCCGGAGGGGGCGGGTACGGAGCCCGGTGCCGCCGAGCCGGACCAGGTCGGGGAGGCTCAGACGGGCCGGGCGAAGGGCGGGCCGCCGGGCTCCCTTCACACCGGGCTCCCGGACACCGCACGGCCGGTCACGCCCGGTTCCCACCCGCCACCGCAGACCCCTGTGTCCGTGACGACCCGGCCGTCCCGCAGCTCCACCCGCCGGTCCAGCTCCGCCGCCAGCCCCCGGTCATGGGTGATGACGACCACCGTCGTCCCCGCGCCGTGCAGTCGCCGCAACAGCGCCAGGACCGCCGCCCCCGACGCCGAGTCGAGGTTGCCGGTCGGCTCGTCGGCGAGGAGGAGCGCCGGTTCGCCGACGACCGCGCGGGCCACCGCCACCCGCTGGCGCTCACCGCCCGAGAGCTGGTGCGGCAGATGGTCCGTACGGTGGTCGAGCCCCACCCGGCCGAGCGCCGATGCCGCCCGGCGGCGGCGCTCGCGGCGCGGGACCCCCGCGTACAGCAGGCCGTCCGCGACCGCGTCCAGCACGGGGACGCCGACCGCGAGATGGAACTGCTGGAAGACGAAGCCGACGCGCTGCGCCCGCAGGGCGGACAGTTCACGGTCGGACAGGGCGGCCACGTCGTATCCGTCGACGGTGATACGGCCCGTCGACGGCCGGTCGAGGGTCCCCATGAGATGGAGCAGCGTCGACTTGCCGGAGCCGGACTGGCCGACCACGGCCACGAGTTCGCCGTACCCGACGGACAGGTTCACCCCGTCCACGGCGGTGACCCGGCCCGGGTACGTCTTGGACACATCGCGGAGTTCGACCACGGATGCCGTCATTTGGGGATCCTCACCTTCGTGCCCTCGTGTACGCCGTCGCCCCGGACCTCGACCCGTCCGTCGGCGAAGAGACCTGTGGTGACGGCCGTGAAGCGGCCCGAGCCGTCGTTCGGGGCGCGGTCGCCGTCGTCGGCGTCGCCGTCGTCGTCGGTGTCGTCGGCGAGCTCCAGACCGTGGCCGCCTTCGGCGAGGGCGATCAGCGCCGCGACCGGTACGGCGAGGACGTCCTTCCGCTCGCGGGAGGTGTAGCGGACCGTGACGGGGCCGCTGTCGACCCGGCCCACGGCGTCGGGGTCGGCGAGGGCGACGGTCACGGAGACCGTCGGATCACCGGGCCCGCCCCCGCCCTCGCCGCCGTCCCCGCCGTCCCCGCCGGGAGGCGCGGCCGTCGCCTCCGTACCGACGCTCGCGACCCGGCCGGAGACCGTACGGCCGTCGGGGAGGTCGACGTCCACGGTCCGGCCCCGGCTCGCCCACGTCAGCTCGGACGCCTTCGCGTCGACGGTGACCATCCGGGACGTACTGGTGTACGTCACCGCCTCGCCCCCGGCCTCCGCGCCGGGCCGGGCGTCGACGCCCGCGATCCGGACCGGTCCCGGGGCGTAGACGACGTCCCCGGCGGCGACCCGGCCGGTGCGCGGGACACCGAGGTCCTTCTGCCAGCGCTCGACGGCCGCCTCCGTCAGCGCGGTGAAGGTGTCGTCGACGGTGAAACCGCCGTAGCCGAGGGCGGCGAGGTTGCGTTCGAACTGCTGGACGTCCTGGCCGCGCAGGGGCGCGGGGGCGCGCTCCGTCGCCGGTACGCCCCCGGGACCACCGGCCTGGCCGCCGCCGCCCGCGCCGGAAGAGCCACCGCCCCCCGAGCCCTTGCCGGTGCCGATCCCGGTACCGGTACCGCCGCTGACCGTGCCGCCGGTGGCCGTAGCCCCCACCCCGGATCCGTCACCCGTGCCACCCCCGCTGCTCGTTCCGCCACCGATACCTCCTCCGTTCCGCGCGTCGGCGGTCTCGCCGAGACCCAGGTCCCGGTACATCGGCAGGGCGCCGTACAGCAGCGTCACCGGCCGGTCGTCCACGCGCAGCACCTCACCGCCCCGCCGCAGGGTCGTCCCCTCGGCGGGCAGCCAGGTCACCGTCCCCCGGGCCCTGATCGCGAACGGCACCTCGGGGCCGTGCCCCAGGCGCCCGTCCAGCTCGGCCTTGTCGACCAGGGTGGTGCGGGTGACCGGGACGGTCCCGCCGGCCCGGTCCGGCGCGCCGGGGCCGTCGTCCGTGCCGTCGCCGCCGAGCCCGAGCGCGGCGACCGCGCTCACCGCGCCGACGAGGACGACACCGGCACCGGTCAACAGGGCCGCCCGCCGGCCCCGGCGGGGGCGGGTGCCGCGCCCCCGGCGCCGTATGTCCGGAATCGGTTCGGCGGCCTCGTGCGGCTCGTACGGCTCATGAGTCGACGTGTCCGCCGGTGTCAGGACCTCGGGCACCGTGTTCTCGTCCGCTTCCACTCCGGGTCAGCCCTTCGGCGTGACGTTCTTGGGCACCGGGCCGAGGATGGGCTCGCACTTCCGGCCCGCCCGCCGGGCGCCAGCGGCGGCCGAGTCCCACGGGACCTCCTCGTAGGAGCCGTCGTCACGGGCGTCGGGGAAGTCGGGGGCGCCGTTCTCCTGCATGCAGATGGAGTACCGCTTGCGGTTCCCGATCTCCTTCTCCGTCGGCTTGGGGTTCATCTCCCGTTCCAGAGAGTCCGGGACGATCGTGTTGAACTTCGCGCACACCTCGCCCGCCTTGATGAACTCCGGATCGCTCTTCAGCTCCTTGTTGGCACCTCCGTACGTCACCCTCCCCTTGGCGTCCGGGTCCGAGACGTCGACGCCGTTCTCCCGCATACAGCCCACGTACTTCCGCTGTGCGTCGATATAGACCGACAGCTCGGACTCGATCTTCTTCTTCTGGTTCTCGGCCGCCTTCTTCTCGTCGACGGCGGCGACCTCGTCCTTCGATCCGTCGCCCCCGTCCCCGCCGCAGCCCGTCAGCAGGACCGACAGCGCGACGGCGGCGGCTCCGGCCACCGTCCGTCCGGCGCTTCGACCACGACGTCCGTTCATCACGACCACTCCTCGACGAGGTTTCACGGGATGCGAGGACGGTAGAGCCGCACCTTTGAAGGACCGATGAAGTTGCCGTCAAGAACCATTGGAGCGAGTACGGGCGTACGGGCTGAGTACCGCTACTCAGGCGCGCGCCACGAGACCGCCCTTACCTTCGTGCCATGCGCACCGGCTACGAACGGCGTCGGCACATCCGGTTCCTGTTCCTGTCCTGCTTCTCCGCCCTGGTCCTCGTGACGGCGGCGGTCGTCTTCGTCGTCGCGGGCCCGCCGGGCGACCGGCTGTGGCGGGGGATCCCCTATCCGACGGCCGATCCCGACACGGCCGCCGACCGGGTACGGGACGAGTCCCGGCGGATCCACACCGACCTCGGCGCCCGCCCCGACCGAGCGCCCGTCTTCAACACCCTCCGCTCCAGCCGCTGTCTGGTGCGGGCGGAGATCAGGGTCGAGAAGACGGACCGCTCGGCGGTGGGGGTGCGGCACGTGTGGGAGCTGGACGGGGTCGACCGGGCCGCCGCGCGGACGGCGATCGACCAGGCCGGGCGGCGGCTGCGGGACGACCGGTGGAAGGAGGAGTACGCGTACGACGAGAAGACGAACTCGCGGGGCGGGATGGGCGCCCGGTACAAGCACCCCGACACCGGCTACCGGGTGGCGATCCAGTGGGTGCCGTACCGCAACGGGCTCCTGGTCGACGTCGAATCGCCGTGCCGCACCATTCCCGACGGGCATCCCAAGGCGACGGGCGGCCCGCTGGAGTGGCGCCCGGACAGCCCTCTGCGGCCCTGAGGGCCGCTCGGTAGGGGGGTTGGGACGGGTGGTCCCGGGGGCAGGAAACCCCCGTGGATCCCGACGACGCGCAGCCCCGGCCGCCCGGGCACTCACCGCTCCCGGCGCCCTTCGTGCCCGAGGCCCCGGACGGCTGCTACGACTACGAGGAGACGTTCCGGCTCACGGTACGGATCCCCCCGTACCCCGGTATGGCCGCCAATGACGTCGTCACGGTCCACTGGCGCACCTGGGACGCCCTCCACAAGGAGCCGCTACGCGTCCACGGGTCGTGGGTCGGCGGCGCCGTCGTGGTCCCGATCGGCAACGCGCGGATCTCCGCGTCGGCGACGCGGGTCCACTACGAGGTCGCGTACGCGGCCGGGGGCACCGCCGTCTCGGAGCCCCTGGTCCTCAACGACCGCTGAGTTCCGGCTGCCGGACCCGTCAGGGCGCGGCCGCCGCGTGCCCGCTACAGCTCACGCCGAGACGCCGCTGCTCGCCCCGGGTGACATAGGACAGCCCCTGACGGCGGGTGTCGCTCGCGAAGGAGACGAACTCCGGCGCCTCGACCCCGATATTGCCGCTGGGGTCGACGGCCAGCATCCCCGCGAACGGCAGCAGGATCAGGGCGCCGGGGATCAGCAGTACCTGGAACAGGACGTCGTCCCCGCCGAATCCGAGCACCGCCAGGACCACCACCACCGCCACCAGAACGGCGGAGGTGATCAGGGACCCCACCACCCCGCGCCGCCGCAGCCGCTTCGTCGTCGCGCGGTCCTGGACGACGAACACGCCCTCCCGGCCGCAGTGGCCGCACTCCAGTGCCATCCTGGCCTCGCCCCGCTCGGGCCTGCGCACCACGCACGTCGTCTCCCGCTTGCGGATCCTGACGACGCCGCCGACCTCCTCCCTCATCTCCAGTTGGTGGAGCATGGTCAGCTTGATCCGGTCCGGTACGGTCCACGGCACGAGCTGCCCCCCGGGGCTCGTCGGCGACGTCTGCGGTGTGCTCGGTCAGGCGCGGAGTCTAGCCAGCTCCACCGAAGGTGGGGAGGGCGAATACGGCACTCCGGGTGCGCGGCACGCGGACGGTCCCCCTCCGGGTCGGCCCGGCATATCCGGGCGGGTCCGGGGCACTGAAACCCCGTGACGCGGCCCTTACCGGAGCCGCGCCCGGACAACCAGCCTCCCCGCGCCGTACCCTGCCGGTCCCGTCCCGGCCCTCGAAGGAGCCCGAAGTGCCCGTCATCCGCCGACTGCGCCGTGTCGTACGCAGTGCCGTACGCCGCAAGGTCGACCTCTCCCACCCGCGGCGCTCCCCGCTCGGCAGCACGGTCGTCAACTGCGTCGTGTACGAGGACGGACGGCGCAGGCCCTCCGACGGCGGCGCGGCCGACGCGCTGCGCCGCGTCCGCAAGAAGGGGCGCGGCTTCGTCTGGATCGGCCTCCACGAGCCCACCGAGATCGAGTTCGCCCGCTACGCCGAGGTGTTCGGGCTGCATCCGCTCGCCGTCGAGGACGCCGTACAGGCCCATCAGCGACCCAAGGTCGAGCGGTACGGGGACACCCTGTTCACGGCCCTCAAGACCTGTGTCTACGTCCCCCACGACGAGGTCACGCCGACGAGCGAGATCGTGGACACCGGTGAACTGATGGTCTTCACCGGACCCGACTTCGTGATCACCGTCCGGCACGGCAGCCACGGGTCGCTCGGCCCGCTGCGGGAGGCGCTCGAAGCCGAACCCGACCGGCTCGCCAAGGGCCCGGCCGCCGTACTGCACGCCATCGCCGACTACGTCGTGGACGAGTACCTCGCGGTCGCCGACGCCATCCAGGACGACGTCGACGCCGTCGAGAACGTCGTCTTCAGCGAGCGGGCGCAGCGCGGCGACTCCGGCCGGATCTACCAGCTCAAACGAGAACTGCTCGAACTGCGGCGCGCGGCCGGGCCGCTGGAGCGGCCCATGATCGGGCTCGCCACCCGGCCCGAACCGCCCGTCGGGCCGGACATACAGCCCTACTTCCGTGACGTGGTGGACCATCTGGCCCGGCTCAACGAGCAGCTCGCCGGATACGAGAGCCTGCTGGACTCCATCCTGCAGGCCCATCTCGCCCAGGTGACCGTCGTCCAGAACTCCGATATGCGCAAGATCACCGCCTGGGCCGCGATCATCGCCGTACCGACGATGGTGTGCGGGATGTACGGTATGAACTTCGAGCACATGCCGGAGCTGAAGTGGCGGTACGGCTATCCGCTCGTCGTCGGGCTGATGGCCGCCATCTGCGTGGTGCTCCACCGCAGCTTCCGCCGCAACGGCTGGCTCTGAGCCGGACCGGTCCCGGCCGGTCCGGGCGCCTGGCGCCCGGGTCCGGGTCCGACAAGTGGCTATATCACCGTGACGAAGAGGCCGAGCGACACCACGGCGAGTACGGCGCCGTAGAGCGCGAGCCGGAGCGACCCGGCCTCGTCGGACGGTTCGGTCCGCCCGGAGCTGGAGAGCCGGAGCGCGGAGACGGCCATCAGCAGCAGTGCGACGAAGGTGAGTCCGGCGACCGTGTACCCGGCGCCGGACCGTACCGCGTCGATCAGTGATTCCCTCACCCGGCGAAGGTCTCACGCACCACCGGTGCCCGCATCCCGGAGTGCTCCGTCCGGCATGCAGACAGGGGCGGCGGCGAGTCGCCGCCCCGACCAGCGGTGTTACGCCTGTGGGTGAACAGTCCGACAAATGTCTGATTCATCAGTCGAGCTGATAGTGCTACCTGTGTCCTGTCCTGCGCCCCTAACGTGCTTATGTGGCCCGTTGGGAGCAGTGGAGCGGATTGGCGATCGCGGCGGTTCTTCTCGGTACGCAGGCGGGCGGTACGGCCATCGCCGCGAGCGGGGACGCGGGCGGGAGCCGGGGGAGCGAGTACGGATCCGGAGCCGTGGCCGAGCCGGCCGCGACCCCGGCAGCCGATGAGCCGATCCGCGCCCGGGGCGAACGGGACCGTACGACATCCCCCGGAGCACGCCCCTCGTACTCGGAGATCAGGGCGTCCTCGGCGCCCTCAGTTTCTTTGGGGGCCTCGGGGGCCTCGGCGTTATCCGGAGCCGAGTTCTCCACCGGGACGAAGGTCAGGGTCGACATCCCGGGCGTCGTCTGTGTCTGCGCCGGTGCCGCCGCCTCCGGGCCCTTCCCGGTCCAGGTGTCCGTGGGGATCCGGGTCGATGTGCTCACCGACTGCCCGAAGCCCACCCCGACCCCGACCCCGACCCCGACCCCCACGCCCACCCCCACGCCGACTCCGACACCCACCCCGACCCCGACTCCCACTCCGTCGCCCACCCCCACCCCCACCCCCACGCCGAGCCCGTCGCCGAGCCCGACGCCGTCCCCCACCCCCACCCCCACACCGACCCCGGCACCTCCGCCGAGCCCGACCCCTGAGCGGCCCCCGGCGCCGGCCCCGGAGCGGATCGCCGCTCCGCCGCCCGCGCCGCCCGTCGTCCGGCGGACCCCCGCGCCCCGGCCCGGCCCGGCCCCCGCGCCCAGCGGGACGCCTCTGCGGCCGGTCCGCGCCGCGCAGGAGATGCCCGCCTACCGGCCGCCCCCCGCCGGGCGCGACCACGAGGGCATGCCCCTCGTGGTCCTGGTTCTGGTCACCACCACCCCGGCGGTCCTCGCCGCCGCGCTGCTCAAGCCGCGCCGGGGCCGCTGACCCGGCCGTACGTACGCCCCTCGCCCGCCCGGCAGCCGCCGCGCCTCGCCCGGAAACCGCCCCGCCCGGAACCCCGGAACTCTGGAACTGGAGACACAGACCCATGTCCGAATGGCTGGTCCTCGGAATCGCCATGGCCTCGGCCATCGCGGTCGTCGTCGCCGTCACCCTGCTCAACCAGCGCAGACGGAACCTCAAGGCCGCCCGGGGCGAGGACCCGGACGCGGGCGCCGTGGAGACCCCGGACGTCCTCGAATACATGACCATGATGGTCGGCGTCGTCTACGCGATCGTCCTCGGTCTCGCCATCGCGGGCGTCTGGGAGGCCAGGAGCGCCGCCCAGGACGACGCCCGCCGCGAGGCCCAGGCGCTCCACGAACTGGTCCAGCGCGCCGAGGTCTTCCCCGCCGACTACCGCGCCCGGCTCTCCAACGACGTCGACGCCTACGTCTCCCACGTCGTCCACCGCGAATGGCCCCGGATGGTCGACGGCGACAAGGTCGACGGCCGCGGTGACGAACTCCTGGCCGAGATCCGCTCGGACGTCGCTCCCCACGTCCCTCGCGGTGAACTCCAGGCCCATGCCTACCAGCCCATGCTCGACCGGATCGCGATCGCCGACGAAGCCCGCAACTCCCGCGTCCAGAGCGCCGGAGCGACCCTGCCGGGCGTCGTCTGGTTCGGTCTGATCGCCGGCGCCCTGGTGACGGTGGGGCTGATCTTCACCATGAATATCGGGCGCAGCTACCAGGAGTTGCTGCTCGCGGGCTTCTTCAGCGCGCTCATCGCCTTCCTGCTCTTCCTGGTCTGGGACTTCGACGCGCCCTTCGGGCGCTCGGGCACGGATTCGGCGGACGTCTTCCGCGCCCTCTTCCCCGGGGCGGCCGGCTCCGGAACATGACGGCCATCTCCGCATCCGGAACAAAGAGTTGACTCAATGGGGGCGTACGGAGTCGCACCGATCGGCACAATGTGTACGTGGCTGATTCCGCGGAGTTGACATTCGAGGACGGTACGCCCGTCCGCTTCCTGCTCGGCCCCGGTCCCGCGACCGCCGAACCGCCGGGCCCCGGGGAGGAGCCCGGGAAGGGGACCGGCACCACGGGCGGCGGTTCCGCCGCCGGTATCTACGCCGAACCCGACGACGACCTCCCGGCGGGCATGGGCCCGGCCGTGCCGGTCGCCCGCGGCCACCGGGGCCCCGGCTCCCGCCCCACGGTCGCCTCCTTCACCGCGGGTGCCCTGCGCGGCGCGCTCCGCCCGCTGGGCGCCCTGCTGGAGGAGGTCCACCACGCGGTGTCGGAGGCCCCGGTGCCGCCGACGGACATCAGTGTCAGTTTCGGCGTCCAGATCGGGGAAGACCTCAAGCTGGGCATCGTCGGCGGTACGGCCCTGGCCCATCTCACCGTCACCGCCAACTGGCAGCCCCTGGGCCCCGGCGCCGGGAACGGCGCGCTGCCGGGCCCGTCGGCGAACGGCGCGGTAACCGGAATGGAGTGACATATGGGCTGGTTCCTCCCGGGGGCGTCGGAAGCGACGAAGGAGCCGCTCACATGCGTGGTGAGCGTACGGAGCACCATCGACGGCAAATCGGCGGGCGCCGGGCTGCTCCTCGCCCCCGACACGGTTCTGACCTGCGCCCATGTCGTCAATGACGCCTTGGGCCGACAGATGTTCGACACCCGACTGCCGGGGGCGTACGAGATTCCCGTCGTCCTCACCGGCGCCGGGGGCCGGGTGGAGTGCTCCGCCCGGATCGCGCACTGGATCCCGCCCCGGCCCGCTAAGGGCGAAGGGCCGGTCCGGCCGGGCGCCCGGGAATGGCGGGGCGACCTGGCCGTGCTGCGGTTCCCCGCGCCGACCGCGGACGGCGGGCGGGCGGCGACCGGGCAGCGGATCGTGGAACGTACGGACATGGAGGTCCGACAACAGGTCCGGGTCTGGCACGGCAGCGGCAACGCGGGCACCTTCGCGGACGCGACCGTCGGCGACGTCCGCCCGTACATCGGTTATATCGACGGCACCCCCACCGGGATGCCCGTCGACAGCGGCTACAGCGGCGGCCCGATGTGGTCGATGGACGACGAGGCCGTCGTCGGGATCGTCGTCGCCCACTTCATGCCGCCCACGGATGCCGAAGGACGCCCGTTGGCCGCGAGCTACCAGCACCTGATCCGGCGCAGCTGGGGGGTGCCCTGGCAGCGGATCGAGACCGAACTGCGGGCGGTGGGCGCGTTGCCCCCGGAGAAGCCGCCCCGGGTCGAGAAGGACGACCCCGCCCATGTGCTGCTCACCGAGGCGCTGCGCAACCTGATGCCGTCGACCAGCAGTCGGCTCGACTACGGCCGGCGGATGGCGCGGGAGATGGGCCGGCAGGGGGCGAGCGAGATCTCCGCGCCGTCGGCCGAGGAGTTCGCCCAGGTGCTGCTGCGGGAGCCGAGGGCGCTCGCCCTGTTCACCGAGTCGTCCCGGGGGCTGGACTCGACGTTGACGGACGACATCCTGGCGGCGGGGGCGCTCTCCCCCGTACCGAGGCTGCTGTCGCCGGCCGAGCACCGCAGGCTGCACAAGTTGCTGCACGACACCGACCGGTCCGTACGGGCCCGCTTCGCGGAGGCGGCCCGTGCCGCACTGCCCATGGCGGCACCGATCAGGGGCGGCCGGCGGCCCGGGGCGGACCCCGGAGAGTCCGGGGCCGGGGTCGGCGCGGACGGGTGCGCGGCCGGCCCCGGTGAAGATCCGGACAACCGGGGCGGAGGACGGGGCGACGGTCGGGACGGCGGCTCGGCGGGCTGGACACCGACACTCGACGAGCTGATCGACCATCTGGAGACCCTCCACGGCGACAGCCGTGCGGACGAGGAGGGGGCCCGGGTCCCGGCGCTGCTGCGGGTCGTGGAGTATCTGGCCGTCCTGTGCGCGCCGCCGCAGTGCGCCCAGTTCCGGATGTGGTCGGACGGTGTGGCGTCCCGGCTCGGCATCCCCCGGTCGGCCCTGAACGAGCGGCGCGGTGACGCCAAGGAGTGGCAGCGGATACTGCGCGCCCGTACGGGCCGGGTCCGGGTCCTCGTCCAGGTGACCCCGCAGGGCCGGGACGAGGAAGGGCGCGATCTGCACCAGCTGCGGATCTGGTGCGACGAGGGCAACGGCCCGCGCCAGGTGTCGACCACGTCCACGACCACGTATCTCGCCTCCGAGGCGGCCCGCGAGCTGCTGCGGGTCCTCGAATCCCTCGACCCGGCGGCCGTCGCCGAGCAACGCCCGCTGGTGGAGGTGCTGGTCGATCCGTCGGGGCTGAATCTGCCCATCGACGAATGGGACGGCATGAGCCCCGGGGAGATCGTGCCCGGTGTGCTCGGCGTGGAGTTCCCGCTCGTCGTCCACTGCCCCGAACTCCTGCGGCGGCACGAGCGCTTTCAGCCCGAATGGCGCCGCCGCTGGCAGCAGCTCGACTCGGGGACGAAAGTCGTCATCTCCGAGCGCCGCCGTTGGCAGCAGCTCAAGTCGGGGGAGACGGTCGTCATCTCCGATATCCATCAGGGGATCCGGGGGATCTACGCCACGCTGATGGCCCAGCTCGACGCGGTCCGGGTCCTGGTGGACGTACCCGCCGAGCTGCGGGACACGATCGTGCAGGGCTGTCTGGCCATCGGCGTACCGGTGGTGGTGTGGGACCGGGAACGCGGCGACGCCTCCCACGCGGTGGGCGAGATGGACGGGGTCGCCACCCGGGAACTGCCCGACGGGGTCCGGTCCTACCGGGCCAAGACCATGCAGCAGCCCCGGGAGTACCCGGGGCGACCGGTACTGGCCTGGGCCGACGCGGACCGGACCGTACCGAGACTTCATCTGTCCGAGCCCGTGGAGAGCGCATGAGCACACGACCTCCGGAAATGCCCGAGCCGGGACCTTCGGAAGTGCCCGAGCCGGGACCTTCGGAAGTGCCCGAGCCGGAGCCCGGGGCTTCCCCCGGCGGGGACTGGCGGCTGTTCCGGGGTGACGGCACCTCCCGGCCCGTCCGCTTCCCGAAGGCCCCGCCGTGGCGCCGTTTCACCCCGGTCGACCGCGACGGCCGCCCTGACCCGAAGGCCGGGGCGAAATCCCGGTCGAACCTCCCCTATCTGATCGAGCCGCGCCACGCGGACGTGGTGAACGCGGCGCTCCATCTGCGCCGCCCCCTGCTGGTCACAGGACCGGCCGGGACCGGCAAGTCGTCCCTGGCGCGGGCGATCGCGTACGAGCTGCAACTCGGCGAACTGCTGCGGTGGCCGGTCAACAGCCGCTCCACGGTCCGGGACGCGCTCTACCAGTACGACGCCATCGGACGGCTGCGCGAGACGACCCTCCAGCGGGACCGGGGCGAGGCCGAGCCGTCCATCGGAACCTTCATCCGGCTCGGCCCGCTCGGGACGGCCCTCGTGCCGTCGCCCAAACCCCGTGCGCTGCTCGTGGACGAAATGGATAAAGGGGACGTCGATCTTCCCAATGATCTGCTGACCGTCTTCGAGGAGGGCGTCTTCGACATCCCGGAGCTGACCCGGCTGCCGGAGGAGCTGTCGTACATCGACGTGGAGACCGCCGACCGGGCCGAACCCGTACGGGTGCGCCGGGGCGTCGTCCAGTGCCGGGAGTTCCCGGTCGTCGTCATCACCAGCAACGGTGAACGCGACTTCCCGCCCGCGTTCCTGCGCCGCTGCGTCCGGCTGAACCTCCCGGTACCGGGCGAGGAACGGCTGAGGGCCATCGTCGCCGCCCACCTCGGTGAATCGGAGCTCCGGGACGCGGATGATCTGATCGAGACGTTCCTGCGCCGCCGCGCGCCGGGGGAGCTGGCCACCGACCAACTGCTGAATGCGGTATTCCTGCGGGTGAACGGGGTAGACCTGGACGCGGACGGTCTGTTGGACGCGGTGCTCCACCAGCTGACCGGATCGATGTAGGCGGCGGGGCGGGGGGCGGCGATGACGTGGCCGGACGGCCCGGGAGACGGGGAGGGCGGCGAGCGGGACCCGTACGGCCCGGAGGGGGCGGGCGAGCCCTCGGAACACGTCGAATCGGACGATGCCGCGGACGGCCCGGACCGCCCGTTCCCGGCGGACGGTGTCGTGATGTACGGGGGGGTGGGTTACACCGGAATCGTCTACGACCCCGGACAGTTGGAGGAACGCGACGAATGGCAGGGGGACGGCGAGGCCGGGGAGTGGCACGTCTCCGAACGCGAATGGCGTCGGGCGTCCGGCGACGACTGGGACGACCTTCTGAAGGCCCTCCTCGACGACGAGCCGCCGGAGCCCCCGGAGCCCCCGGACCCTCCGGAACCCCCTGATCCCGACGCGCCGTTGGTCTCCCCTCGCACCGATGAGCCACCACCGCCCGCACCCGCACCCGTACCCGGGCTGGACGCCCCCGTCCCCGTCCCCGTCCCCGGCCCCGGCCCCGAGCCCGGCGCGCGGATCGGGGAGTTGCTCGCCGTCCTGCGCGGCGCCGGGCAGAAGCTCGACGCCGAGCAGACGCTGGACGTGCTGTGGCTGGCCCGCCTGCTGCCCACCGGCGCCGACAGCGCGCCGATGGCCACCCGGACCGAACCGCCGCCGCCCGCGCCCGCCGCGCCCGAGCGGCCCGGGCTCGGGGACATCAAGGACCCGGCCGCCGAGAACGAGGACCGGCTGCCGCCCGGGTTCACGCCGCCCGCGCTCTACGCGTCGGCCCGGCAGCGGCCCGTACCGCGCGCCCCGTCCGATCCGGAGCTGCGGCCGCCCGACAAGAGGCCGAGGTCCGCCCTGCCGGTGCTGGTGCCGGAGAGCAAGGCCCTCACCGACCAGCTCGAACTGGGCCGCGCGCTCCGTCCGCTGCGCCACCGCAGGTCCAGCCGGGACCGGATGGAGATCGATGTCGAGGCGACGGTCGCGATGTTCGCCGAGACCCGGGTCCCCGACGTCGTCCAGCGGCCCGTGCGGGAGCGCTGGCTGCGGCTCGCGCTCCTCGTCGACGACGGTCTGTCGATGCTGCTGTGGCACCGGCTCGGCGCCGAACTGCGGGGACTGCTGGTACGGCTCGGCGCTTTCGCGTCGTTACGGGTCCACGGCCTCGACACCCGGGCCCGCGGCGGGCCCCGGCTCCGCGCCCGCCCGTTCCGCGAGGACAGCTCCGAGCTGCCGCTGACCGGCGTCAACGACCCCTCGGGCCGCACCCTGGTCCTGGTCGTCAGCGACGGCATGGGGACGGCGTGGCGTACCGGCGCCATGCACGAGCTGCTGCGTTCCTGGTCGGCCCGCGGCCCGGTCGCGGTCGTCCACACCCTGCCGCCGGAGATGTGGGAGGCGTCCGGGATCCACGCGGACCGCTGGCGGGTGACGACCCGGGCGTCCGGCGGCGCCAACACGTCGTGGGAGATCGCCGACCCGATCCTGCCGCTCGACCTCGCCGACTTCGACGGGGTGCCCGTACCGGTCCTGGAATCCACCCCGCACTCCCTCGCCACCTGGTCCCGGCTGCTGGTGTCGCCGGGCACCACGGTCGATCTGCCGCTGCTGGCCCGGCCCAGCAGACGCGCCCCGGTCGCCTCGGCCGTCTCCCTCGGCAGCGCCCAGCACTTCCGGGACGCGGCGACCCCGGAGGCGTACCGTCTCGCCGCGCATCTGGCGGCCGTCGCCCCGCTGTCGGTACCGGTGATGCGGCTGGTGCAGGAGGCGGTGCCGTGGCGGGCGGAGACGGCGCATCTGGCGGAGGTGTTCCTGGGCGGGCTGATCCGGCCGCATCCCGCGCCCGTCCCGGCCGGTGAGCCGCTCCCCGCCAAGCACCGGATCTTCGACTTCACGGAGGAGTCGAAGACGGCGCTGCTGGACGCGGTACCGCAGTCCGAGCTGTTGCGGACGGGCCGCCGGATCGGACGGCAGCTGGAACGGCTCGCGGGCCGCTCCCCGGACTTCCCCGCCTGGCTGGCGCATCCGTCGGGCATCGCGGACCTGCCCGCGAGCCGACGGCCCTTCACCCATGTGGAGCGGCGGCTGCTGAGCCGGTTCGGAGTGCCGGTCGACCCGTCGGCGCGGCACCTCGCGCCCCCGTCCCGCGGCCGGGACCCGGGGACGGACCAGGAGGGTCCGTACGCGCCCGGCGGCTGGCGCCCCCTGCGCCCGGACGATCCCGAGCAGCTCGGCCCGTACCGGCTCTCGGGCCGGCGCCGGGGGCGGCGGACGATCGTCTACCGGGGCGAGACCGGGACCGGCCGCAAGGCGGTCCTGCGGGTGCCCCGCCCCGATCTGCCCGCCGCCACCGCCCGGCTGATCGACACCGAGGCGGAGGCCCTGACCCGGCTCGACGGCCGGTACGCCCCCGTCCTGCTGGACCGCGGCACCGAGGGCAGCACGCCCTGGCTGGCGATGACCCCGATCGCCGAGGACGACGACCCGGCGGCCCAGCCGCCCCGGATCAGCGACCTGGTGGACGCGGCGGCGTACGACGGCCGGGCCCCCTTCGACACGCTGCCGGGCCTCTTCGCGGCCTGGCAGCTCGCCAGCGCCGTCGACGTCTGCCATGTGAACGGCCTGGTCCCGGCGGTGCTGTCGGCGGACAGCGTGTTCGTGCTGCGCCGCTCGATCGTGCTGGGCGATCTGTCGGACTGCGCGATCGACGGCGAGTACGCGGGTGCGGGACCGGTGCCGGCGCCCGCCGACACGATGCTCGCCCTGGGCGAGCTGCTCCAGACGATCAGTACCCGGGTGGGCGCGGCCGTCCCGGAGATGCCGGAGGGCATGCAGCGGTGGCAGGGCGGCACCTGGGATCTGCTGCGCTCGACCGTGCTGCGCTGTCTCGACCCGGACCCGGCGAACCGGCCGACGGCGGGTGAGCTGGCCGATCTGCTCTCCCGCTATCTCGCCATGCACCAGGTGCGGGACGTGGGCGGGACGGGCCCGACCCGGCCGGCCGCCGTCCGCGGCGGCACGGGCGTCGAGCGGCCCCGGCCGGTCCCGCCGCGGGCCGAACCCCGGCACGAGCTGATCCGGCTGGGCCGGTTCCAGGGGCGCGGGGGGCCGCGCAGAGCGGAGGACCGGGCGCTGCTGGAGTCCCTGCGGACCCCGGTTCCGTACAGTGTGCGGCTGACCTTGACGGGCGGGCGGCTGTACGACGGCCGGGCCGCGTTCACGGCCGCGCTCGGGTCGCTGATCACCGCCGTACGCGGCGAGCCGGTGCTGGCGCTCGACGGCTCCCCGGAGGGCGGGGTGCTGGAGCAGTGCCTGGTGGACGGGCGGAATCCGGCGTCGTGGAAGGAGTTCGCGGGGCTGCCGGACGGGGCGTCGTACGACGAGGTCAGGGACCGTACGACGGTACTGCCGTCCGGTCTGGAGGTGGTCGCGCACCACCACGCCAGGACGTTCCGGGTGAATCCGAGCCATGCCCAGGAGTACATGCGGGTGCTGGCGCTGACCGCCCCGTACTACTCCTTCGTCCTGACGGACTGGACCGGTGAGCTGGACAAGAGCTCCGTGGTGGTGCTGAACCACACGGACCGGCTGGTGCTGTTCTGCCACCGGGGCGCGCGGGTGGACGCGGACCACACCCTGACCTGGCTGCGGCGGACGGGCCGGGAGGCGCTGGCGGACCGGGTGGTGCTGGTGGTGATGGAGCCGCTGGGGTCGGGGGCCGGCGCCACGGATCCCGCGCGGGTCGCCGAGGGGGCCCGGATATCGCCGGAGCAGGTCGCGGTGGTGCCGTACGAGCCGCAGGCGCCGTACCGCTTCTGGGATCTTTCCAGGCTGCCGGCACCGACCGTGCGCGGACTGCTGTCGGTGGCGAAAGCCCTGGTCAGCGACTTCTGAGCGATACGGTTCCGGAGGCTCGGCGGGCGATCGGGGCCGCTTCGGGTTCAGGCTGGAATAGACGGAGGGGGGTACCCGTTGGTACGGTTAGTTCAACATTCAACCAAACGTTTCGAGCAACCGGGCTCCGGCCCGGAGAGCCAGCCGGGAGGCGAGCGACATGCAGTTCGGCATCTTCACCGTCGGTGATGTCACGACCGACCCCACCAACGGCAGCACGCCGACCGAGCACGAGCGGATCAAGGCGACCGTAGCCATCGCGCAGAAGGTGGAGGAGGTCGGCCTGGACGTCTTCGCCACCGGCGAGCACCACAACCCGCCCTTCGTGCCGTCGTCGCCGACGACCCTGCTCGGCTATGTCGCGGCCCGGACCGAGAAGCTGATCCTGTCCACCTCGACGACCCTGATCACCACCAACGACCCGGTGAAGATCGCCGAGGACTACGCCTATCTCCAGCACCTGGCCGAGGGCCGGGTGGACCTGATGATGGGGCGCGGCAACACCGGCCCCGTCTATCCCTGGTTCGGACAGGACATCCGGCAGGGCATCCCGCTGGCGATCGAGAACTACGCGCTTCTCCACAAGCTGTGGAGGGAGGACGTGGTCGACTGGGAGGGCAAGTTCCGCAGCCCGCTCCAGTCGTTCACCTCGACCCCGCGCCCGCTCGACGGCGTACCGCCGTTCGTCTGGCACGGCTCCATCCGCTCCCCGGAGATCGCGGAGCAGGCCGCGTACTACGGCGACGGCTTCTTCCACAACAACATCTTCTGGCCCATGTCCCACACCAAGCAGATGGTCGAGCTGTACCGCAAGCGGTACGCGCACTACGGGCACGGCACGCCCGAGCAGGCCATCGTGGGGCTCGGCGGACAGGTGTTCATGCGGAAGAACTCGCAGGACGCGGTCCGGGAGTTCCGTCCGTACTTCGACAACGCGCCGGTGTACGGCCACGGCCCGTCGCTGGAGGACTTCAGCGCGCAGACGCCGCTGACCGTGGGATCGCCGCAGCAGGTGATCGAGCGGACCCTGTCGTTCCGTGACGCGGTCGGGGACTACCAGCGGCAGTTGTTCCTGATGGACCACGCCGGACTGCCCCTGAAGACCGTGCTGGAGCAGCTGGACATCCTCGGCGAGGAGGTCGTCCCGGTGCTGCGCAAGGAATTCGCCCGGCTGCGCCCCGAGGGCGTTCCCGAGACCGCGCCGCTCCACCCGGCGGTCGCCACCCCGAACCGGGACTGACCACCGGGCTCCCGGCGGACAGTTCGACAAGCTCAAAGGAAAGGATCATGACCATGAGGCTGGTTGTCGTCTCGGCCGGACTGAGCGTGCCGTCGTCGACCCGGCTGCTCGCGGACCGGCTCACCGAGTCGGTCAACCGGTCCCTTGCCGGGGCCGGGCGGGCGGCCGACGTCGAGATCGTCGAACTGCGCGAACTCGCCGTACCGATCGCGAACAACCTGGTCACCGGGTTTCCCCCGGCCCCTCTCGCGGAGGCGGTCGAAGCGGTCACGGCGGCGGACGGGCTGATCGTGGTGACCCCGGTGTTCTCGGCCTCGTACAGCGGTCTGTTCAAGTCGTTCTTCGATCTGATCGAGCCCGGCGCGCTCACCGGCAAGCCGGTCCTGATCGGCGCGACCGGCGGCACGGCCCGGCACTCGCTGGTCCTCGAACACGCGATGCGCCCGCTGTTCGCGTATCTGCGGGCCGAACCCGTACCGACGGGCGTCTACGCGGCGTCCGAGGACTGGGGCGGCAGCGGTGACCCGCTGACCGACACCCTGCCCGAGCGGATCGAACGGGCCGGCGGGCAGCTGGCCCGGGCGATGACGGGAGGACGCCCCGCGCGTCCGGCGCCGGTGGCGGACGCCGCCGCCGACGAGGCGCCCGGGCTGGGGCTCGGCGGCTTCGACATGGCCGCCGCGCTGGGAGCGCCGCGCCGGGAGCCCGCGACGGCGGAGCCCGGCGGGGACGGTTCGGGGGCCGGACCGGCGGCCGCCCCGGCGGCGCTGCCGCTGAACTGACCGGGAAGGCGAAGGGAGTCCGGGGCCGAGCGCCCCGGACTCCCTTTCGCGTAAGCGGAGCCGTCGCGCGGAGTCCGCGCACGGAGTCCGCGCGCGGTCCGCGCGCTGCGTGAGGAACCGCTCGCCCGGCCACTCACCGGGCCGCGCCCGTTCACGCGAGGGCCACCCACGGCACCCCCCGAAACCCCCGCGTCACCCTCAGCGGGAGGCGCTCGGCTCCTCCAGGCGCGGGAAGAGGACCGCCCCCTTCGTCACCGTCGAGCCGACCCGCAGCCGGCCCCAGTCGCCCGCCTCGCCGACCCGCTGGTCCGCGAGCGCGCCGAGCGTCGGCTCCGCGCCGAGGGAGTCCCACAGCGCCTGCGACGTCCGCGGCATCACCGGGTTCAGCAGGACGGCGACCCCGCGCAGCGACTCCGCCGCCGTGTAGAGGATCGTCGCGAGCCGGGCCTGCCCCGCTTCGGAGGTGTCCTTGGCGACCTTCCACGGCTCCTGCTCCGTGAGGTAGCCGTTGACCTGCTTGACGAAGTCGAAGATCGCCAGGATGCCGCCCTGGAAGTCCAGCTCCTCGCCGATCTTCCGGTCCGCGTCGGCGACGGCCCGCGCGAGACCGTCCCGTACGGCCTGCTCCGCCTCGCCCGGCGCGGTGGCCTCCGGCAGCTCCCCGCCGAAGTACTTGCCGATCATCGCGGCGACGCGGGACGCCAGGTTGCCGTAGTCGTTGGCCAGCTCGCTCGTGTAGCGCGCGGTGAAGTCCTCCCAGGAGAAGGAGCCGTCCTGGCCGAAGGCGATGGCGCGCAGGAAGTACCAGCGGTACGCGTCCACGCCGAAGTGCGAGGTCAGGTCCTGCGGCTTGATGCCGGTGAGGTTGGACTTCGACATCTTCTCGCCGCCGACCATCAGCCAGCCGTTCGCGGCGACCCGCCCCGGTACCGGCAGCCCGTTCGCCATCAGCATCGCGGGCCAGATGATCGCGTGGAAGCGCAGGATGTCCTTGCCGACGAGATGCACGTTCGCCGGGAACGTCGCCGCGAACTTCTCGGGGTTCTCGTTGTAGCCGACCGCCGTGGCGTAGTTCAGCAGCGCGTCGATCCAGACGTAGATGACGTGCTTCTCGTCCCACGGGACCTTGATGCCCCAGTCGAACGTGGACCGCGAGATCGACAGGTCCTGAAGGCCCTGCTTGACGAAGTTCACGACCTCGTTGCGGGCGGACTCCGGCTGGATGAAGCCCGGGTTGGCCTCGTAGAACTCCAGCAGCTCGGGACCGTACTCGCTCAGCTTGAAGAAGTAGTTCTCCTCCTTCAGCAGCTCGACGGGCTTCTTGTGGATGGGGCAGAGCTTCTGCCCCGCGTACTCGCCCTCGCCGTCGATCAGATCGCCGGGGAGCTTGTACTCCTCACAGCCCACGCAGTACGGGCCCTCGTAGCCGCCCTGGTAGATCTCGCCCTTGTCGTACAGGTCCTGGACGAACTCCTGCACCCGGTCGGTGTGCCGCTTCTCCGTCGTCCGGATGAAGTCGTCGTTCGCGATCTCCAGGTGCTCCCAGAGGGGCTTCCACGCCTCCTCGACGAGCTTGTCGCACCACTCCTGCGGGGTGACGCCGTTCGCCTCGGCGGTGCGCATGATCTTCTGACCGTGCTCGTCCGTGCCGGTGAGGTACCACACCTTCTCGCCGCGCTGGCGGTGCCAGCGGGTGAGCACGTCGCCTGCGACGGTCGTATAGGCGTGGCCCAGGTGAGGAGCGTCGTTGACGTAGTAGATGGGGGTCGAGACGTAGTACGCCTTCGCCCCCTGCTTCTCGGATCCAGTGGCCGCCATGACCGAATCCTACCGACCCCGGAGCGCCCCTTCCGCCCGGTAAAAGGGCCGGGACCGGCCGGGACCGGGCGTGACCCGGCGGCCGCGGAGGGTGCGAAACATCGGCGAAACACGGTCGGGCGTAGAAAACACGCATCCTGGGGGGAGACATTGCCGCAAACAGGAACGGATGGGGACAGTGTCATGCGGATACTCGTCGCGGAGGACGAGCAGGTTCTGGCCGAACTCGTCGCCACGGGGCTGCGGCGGGCGGGCTTCGCCGTGGACACCGTCTACAGCGGTGACGCGGCCCTCGCCTATCTCGGCCTCCACGACTACGACGTCGTCGTCCTCGACCGCGACCTCCCCCGGGTCCACGGGGACCAGGTCGCCCGCGAGCTGGTCGCCTCCGGGGCGCGTACCCGCATCCTGATGCTGACGGCGTCCTCGTCCGCCGAGGACCGGGTGGCGGGTCTCGACCTGGGCGCCGACGACTATCTGGGGAAGCCCTTCGACTTCCCCGAGCTGGTGTCGCGGGTCAGGGCGCTGCGCCGCCGCAGCGCCCGGCTGGTCCCGCCCCGGCTGGAGCGGCACGGCATCCGGCTGGACACGGTCCGCAGGACCGCCGACCGCGACGGGCGGGAGCTGGACCTGTCGCCGAAGGAGTTCGCCGTGCTCCAGATCCTGCTGGAGGCGGACGGGGCGCTGGTCTCCGCCGAGGAGCTGCTGGAACGGGCCTGGGACGCGCATACGGACCCGTTCACGGGCGCGGTCCGGGTGTGTATGAGCAAGCTGCGGTCGAAGCTGGGGGAGCCGATGGTGATCCGTAACGTGCAGGGTGTGGGGTACGCCCTGTGAACGGTCCCGTGAACGGCCCTGTGGACGGTCCTATGAACGGTCCTGTGAACGGGGACGACATCCGGCCCGCCCGCTCCCGCCCCCGCTGGTGGCGGTGGATCGCCCGGCGGATCCAGGCGCTGTCGGCCCGTACCCGGATCGCCCTGGTCTTCGGCGCGGTCTTCCTGGTTCTCGGCGGTGTGCTGCTGACCGTGGTGAACCTGCTGTCCAGCGCCGGTACGCAGACGGAGGCGGCGGCGATCGCGGAGCGGTCGAAGTATCTGCCCGCCGTCTTCAAGGAGTACCGGGAGTCGCGGGAGAGCGGCGGCGGCACGGGGCAGGACGCGGCCCCCGCGATGGAGCTGGATCTGGTTCTCGCGGACCGGCTCACGGACAACGTCAGCGATGTCGCGTCGCAGCAGATGCTCTACTGGTCGGTCGCCGCCCTGCTGGTCACGGCGTTGTGCGCGGTGGCCGTCGGCTGGTGGACGGCGGGGCGGGTCCTGCGCCCTGTGCACGCGATGACGGCGAAGGCGCGGCGGCTGTCCGCCCGTACGCTCCATGAACGCATCGGCCCCGACAGCGGCCCCGACGACGAGCTGAAGGAGCTCGGCGACACGCTGGACGCGCTGCTCGGACGGCTGGAGAAGGCGTTCGACGGCCAGCGCCGTTTCATCGCCAACGCCTCCCACGAACTGCGGACCCCCCTGGCGACGCAGCGCACCGCGATCCAGGTGGGCCTCGACGCGGCGGCGTCGCCGGAGGAGCTGACGGCGACGAAGGAGGTGCTGCTGGAGAGCAACCGGCGCAGTGAGCGGCTGATCGAGGGGCTGCTGATGCTGGCGCGCGGGGAGCGCGGCCTGGAGGACGCCGACGACGTCGACTGGGTGGAGGTCGTCACGGAGGAGGCGGCCCGGCACGACATCCGGGCCGAGATCCGGACGGTACGGGCCCGGGGCCGTACGGTCCGGCGCCCTCCGGTGGTCCGGGGCAACCGGCCGCTGCTGGCCCAGCTCGTCCGCAACCTGGTGACGAACGCGGTGGCGTACAACGTGCCGGGCGGGACGGTGACCGTGGTCGTCGCCGGGGGCGTCCTGACCGTGGAGAACACGGGCCCGGTGATCGCGGCGGCGGACGTGCCGGCGCTGTTCGAACCGTTCCGGCGGGGCGAGGGCCGCGACCGGATGGGCCCGGGCGCGGGCCTCGGCCTCTCCATCGTCCGCTCCATAGCCGATGCCCACGGCGGCCGGGCCACCGCCCGCCCCGGCCCCGAGGGCGGCCTCACGGTCACGATCACCCTTCCCCTGGTCAGCGGGTCGGGGGTTTAGGCGGGCGCGAGGGGCGCGAGGGGCGCGAGGAATCCGCGTCGGCCAACACAGCGGGACGCCGCCACCAGGAGTGGTCCTGGTGGCGGCGCTGCCCGCGACGAGTGGGCCCGAGCCGGAGCCCGGGCTCAGCGCCGCCAGGCCGACAGCAGCCCGTCGTACAGCTCCGCCTCCGGCAGTTCCTTCGGCGTCGGCCCCGCGTGGAAGAACCCGATGTTCGCCGGCCCGTCGCCGCCCTCCGCGGTCAGCTTGCGCAGGTAGTCGAACGCCTTGGCCTCGTACTCGCCGAAGGCCACGAACTGCCAGAACACCGGCTTGTCGGCGGCGGCCACGAGCGCGGCGGTCGCGGCGGTACGCGACTCGGGCGCGCCGTCGGTCTGGAAGACGACGAGGGCGGGGGCTGCGGGGGTGTCGCTCTTGGCGTGCAGGGCGAGGACCTCCTCCACGGCGAGGTGGTAGTTGGTCCGGCCCATCCGCCCGAGGGACCCGTGCAGCTCGTCGATGCGGTTCTCGTACGACTCGCCGGTCAGCTCCCCGACGCCGTCGATCTCGGTGGAGAAGAACACGACCCCGACCCGGGCCCGCCCGAGCCGCTCGGCCAGCGCCAGCGTCTGCTCGCCGAGCCGCTGGGCACTGCCGTCCTTGAAGTACCCGCGCATGGAACCCGACCGGTCCAGTACCAGATAGACGGAGGCCTGTACCCCCTCAAGACCGGCCCGCGCGACGGCGGCCGCGACGGCGACGTTACGCGGGGTGACTTCGGCAGCCGCGACGGCCGCAGTTTCCGCAGGTGCGGGTTCCTCGGCGGCTTCGGGCTCCACGACCGGCTCGGCGACGATCTTGGGCTCCACGGCCGTCGGCTCCTCGGCGACCTCGGCCACGACGACCGCAGGTTCCTCGACGGCCTCGGCCTTCGCGGGCGCGGGCTCCTCGACGGCCTCGTGCGCGACGGTCGGCTCCGTGACCGGCTCGGCGACGATCTCGGGCTCCACTACGGCTGCGGGTTCCTTGACGGTCTCGGCTTCCGCAGGCGCGGGTTCTTCGGCGACCTCGGTCGCCACGGCCGCAGGCTCCTCGACAGCCTCGGCTTCCGCGGGCGCGGGCTCTTCGACAGCCTCGGCCTTCGCGGGCGCGGGTTCCTCCGCAGGCGCGGGCTCTTCTCCGGGCGCGGGTTCCTCCACCGCCGGGGCCTCGGACGGGAGGGCCTCGTCGGTGACCGGCGCCGCGGAAGGTTCCTCAGCCGGTACGGGCTCCACGTCGGCGGCCCGGTCGTCGGATTCGGCCTTCTCCTCCACCGCCACCACGTCGGCGGTGGCCTCGACCGGGACGTCCACCGACGCCTCGGGCTCTCCGGCGGACGGCTTCTCCGGCTCAACGGCCTCAACGGCCTCGACAGGCGCCGGCTCCACGACCGGAGCCACAGGCTCGGGCTCCGGCTCCGGCTCCGTACGGGTCTGCGCGGGTACCGCGACCGTCGACGGGCGCGGATTGTCGAACGCGGCCGACACCAGATCCTCGGCCCGCCCCTCCGGGGACTCGGCGCCGGCGTCGGCGCCCGAAGCGTCCCCGGCCTTCGAAGCCGTCGCCGTCACCGTGGCCGTCGCCGACGCGGTCTCCGGCACAGCCTCGGGCTCCGCCTTCTGTTCCGACGCCGACGCCGACGCCGACGCCGTCTCCGGCTTCGACGCGGCCGGCGGGGCCTCCGCCGCCCGTTCCGTCTCGGCGGTCGCGGAAACGGTCACCGACGCCGTCTCCGGCACCGACCCGGTCGTCTCCGCGGGTGCCGCCTCCGAGGTGGCCTGATCGCCCCGCCCGGACTGTGCCGGAACCGTGGCCGCCGACCCGCTGGGCTCCGAGCGGTCACGGCCGAACACCTTGCGCAGCAAACTCCGAATGCCCATGTAGCGAGCCCTTTCGCATGAGTTGAGTGCGATGATTGTCCACGCTTGGGCCAGGCTGTCCCAGTCGTGTCCTGGTCAGGGCGGACACGTAAGGTTAGCCGCCGCTTCCGACACCGCCCGGTCCCGGCGGTCTTCCCCGTACGGTACGGCCCGCGCCGCCCTTCGCGTGCTCCGCCCGAATGGCCGAGAGGCACCGGAGACGTACCCCCTCCACCACCCTCTCCGACCCCTCCTCCACCACCCCGTCCGGCACGTTTCCCGACACACCCACCCCCCACCCACGTCACGGATTCATCCCCTGTTCACCCGACGTCCGCCGATTTGCACGTGTTCCCCCATAACGTCACGCCCGGAGAGATTCCGACACGCTGTCGGCGCGGGTGTGCGCCGGAGGAGGACTAAGTGCGCAAGCTGCTGCCCCTGTTGAGTGCCGCACCCCATGCCGGTGGCCGTTCGGCCCTGACCTGCCGCTACCGCTGCGGTGACGCCTGCTTCCAGGAGGTGCCGAACACCAGCGACAACGAGTACGCCGGTGACATCATCGCGAGCGCCCTGTCGCGCCGCTCCATGGTGCGCGCCGCTGCCGTGGTGACCGTCGCCGCGGCGGCCGGTGCCGCGACCGTGGCGGGTCCGGGCGGCGGGGGCGCCGCGGCGGTCGCCGCCCCGGCCGGACACCGGGGCCACGGCCACGGCCACGGCGGGAAACCGGGCGACGGCGCGCGCGGTCTGCGCTTCGCGCCCGTCGCGCCCAACACGGACGACAAGGTGACCGTCCCCTCCGGCTACACCCAGGGCCTCGTGATCCGCTGGGGCGACCCGATCCTCCGGGGCGCGCCGAAGTTCGACGCGTCGCGGCAGAGCGCGAAGGCGCAGGCCGGCCAGTTCGGCTACAACAACGACTTCCTGTCCCTGCTGCCGCTGCCGGGCGAGCGGGGCCGTCAGGTGCTGGTGGCCAACCACGAGTACACGGACGAGGTGCTGATGTTCCGGGGGTACGACCCGGAGAACCCCACCCGTGAGCAGGTGGAGATCGCCTGGGCCGCGCACGGCCTCTCGGTGGTCGTGGTCGAGGAGGAGCGCGGGTCGGGGCGGCTGACCCCGGTGACCCGGCACCACCTCAACCGGCGGCTGACCGCGACGAGCCGCTTCGAGGTCACGGGCCCGGCGGCGGGCGGCGCGCTGCTGCGGACGTCGGCGGACCGGACCGGGCGGCGGGTGCTGGGCACGCTCAACAACTGCGCGGGCGGCGAGACGCCCTGGGGGACGACGCTCCACGGCGAGGAGAACTTCAACCAGTATTTCGCCAACGGCTCCAGCGCCACCGACAAGCGGTACGGCATCGGTTCCGGACCCTCCGAACGAAAGTGGGAGCGGTTCGACAAGCGGTTCGACGTGAAGCAGGAGCCCAACGAGTCCCACCGCTTCGGCTGGGTCGTGGAGCTGGACCCGTACGACCCCGACTTCACCCCCCGCAAGCGGACCGCCCTCGGCCGCTTCAAGCACGAGGCGGCGGCGCCGCGGCTGACGGACGACGGCCGTCCCGTGGTCTACATGGGCGACGACGAGCGGTTCGACTACTTCTACAAGTTCGTCTCGTCGAAGCGGATGATGCGCGGTACGTCGCGGGCCGCCCGCGAGCACAACCGCACCCTCCTCGACGAGGGCACGCTGTACGTCGCCAAGCTCTCCGGTGACAGCCCGGCGGCCGAGGTCGACGGCTCGGGCCGGCTTCCGAACGACGGCGAGTTCGACGGCTCGGGCGTCTGGATCCCCCTGGCCACCGGCAAGACCTCCCATGTGCCGGGGATGACCGCCGAGGAGGTGTACGTCTTCACCCGCGTCGCCGGTGACAAGGTCGGCGCCACCAAGATGGACCGGCCCGAGGACGTCGAGCCCTCGCCGCGCAGCGGCCGGGTGTACCTCGCCCTGACCAACAACACCGACCGCGGCAAGGCGGGCATGCCTGGCGCGGACGAGGCCAACCCGCGCAACCTCAACAAGCACGGCCAGATCCTCGAACTGGCCGAGAACTGGGACGACCCGGCGAGCGACGGCTTCGCCTGGCGGCTCTTCCTGGTGGCGGGCGACCCCAAGGACCCGGCCACCTACTTCGCGGGCTTCCCGAAGGACCGGGTCAGCCCGATCTCCTGCCCGGACAATGTCGCCTTCGACCCGCACGGCAATCTGTGGATCTCCACGGACGGCAACAAACTGGGCTCCCACGACGGTCTGTACGGCGTCGCGACGCACGGCGAACGGCGCGGTGAGCTGAAGCAGTTCCTCACGGTGCCGAAGGGCGCGGAGACCTGCGGCCCGGTGATCCAGGAACGCCGGGTACTCGTCGCGGTCCAGCACCCAGGCGAGCTCGACGGCGCGTCCGTCGAGCGCCCCGCGAGCGTCTGGCCGGACGGTCCCGGCCGTATCGTCCGCCCGGCGGTCGTCGCCGTCTGGCGCAAGGACGGCCGCGACATCGGCGTCTGAACCGAAACCCCGGGCATGCCGGGCACCCCGGGCACGCCGGGGCCGGTGGACGAGCCGGGGCCGGTGGGGCTTCCGCGTGGAAAACTCACCGGCCTCCGGCCCGCCCCCGGGCGTAGGGTCGGGGCATGGCATCCCAGGGCCCGAGCACCACACCACCGCCGTCCGGCGAGTCCGTCCGCGTCGACGCCTGGATCTGGTCCGTCCGTCTCACCAAGACCCGCTCCCAGGCCGCCGCGGCCTGCAAGGCCGGTCACGTCCGGGTCAACGGCGATCGGGTCAAGCCCGCCCACACCGTCAAGCCCGGTGACCGGATCCGGCTCTTCCACGAGGGCCGGGAGCGGCTGGTCGTCATCTCGAAGATCATCCGCAAGCGGGTGGGCGCGCCCGTCGCCGTCCAGTGCTACGAGGACAACAGCCCGCCGCCCCCGCCGAAGGAATTCACGGCGCCGGTCGCCGTCCGCGACCGGGGCGCGGGGCGCCCCACCAAGCGGGACCGCCGCGAGATGGAGCGCCTTTCGCAACGCCACCCCGGCTCCGGCACCTGACGGGGTTCGACCCCGGCTCCGGCACCTGACCGACCGGGTGCGCCGGGCGCCCGCGCCGCCTACCGCGCCTCGTGGAGTTCCAGCTGCGTCACCAGGGCCCGGTGGTCGGTGTCCGCCAGCTCCACGAAGCGGGCCTTGCGCACCGAGAACTCCTTGCTGATCAGCACATGGTCGATCTGTGTGCCCAGCGGGCTGCTGACCATCGTCGGCCACGACGGGGTGCGGGAAGCGCCCCCGAGCGCGGCGGCCGACCGCAGCCGGCCCGCGTCGAGTATGCGGCGGAAGGCGGCATGGTCCTGACCGGCGTTGAAGTCGCCGGCGAAGATCCCCGGGACGTCCTTCGCGCCCGCCGCGTACTCCCGCATCCGGCTCAGCTCCCGCCGCCAGTCGTCGAGACCGCTCGGGACCGGCGGCATCGGGTGCGCGAGCTGCACATTGACCTCATGGCCCGCGATCGTGGCGACGGAGCCCGGCATCGCCAGGGTCGCCTCGATCCCGGGCCCCTTGCGCAGCGGGTACTTGCTGAGGATCGCCGAGCCGAAGGCGAGCTTGCCCTCGACCACGTTCCGATACGGATAGTCGGCCGCCGGGATCTCGGTCGCCAGCCCCCGCGAGCACGCCTCGGCGCACTCCGTCACAAAGACCAGGTCGGGCTGCTCCCGTTCGATCAGGGCCAGCAGGTCCTTCGTCCCGTTGCCGAACTCCACATTCGCCGTGAGGACCTCGACCTTGGCTATGACCTTCCCCGAGGGCCTGTCGGCGAGCCCGGTGTCGTACGGCCGGACGAACCAGCCGGTGACGGCGAGTACGACGACGGCCCAGACCATCCCCGGCACCCAGCGGGCGAGCACCATCAGCAGCAGGGCCGCCCCGGCGGGCACCAGCAGCCACGGCAGGAAGGCGAGGAGCTGCGGGATGGGGGTCGTGGCGTCCGTGTCGAGGGCCCGGCAGGCGACGACCACCGTCGGTACCACCAGCAGCAGCGCCGCGGACCAGACGGCGGCCCGGCGGCCCGAGCCACCGCCCCTGGGCCGCTCCTGGTCGTCGAGGGGCGGGTCCGCCCGGTCCCCGGCGTCCTCCGCCGCCGTCGAGATGGCGCTGTCCATTACGGCCTCCGGTCGTACGCGAAGCCGCTGACCGGCGTCGCTCTCGTCATCACTGGAGAAGGAACGGACGCACACACGGCACCCGGCGCCGCTTCCGGCGCCGCCCCCTCATCCGTACCGAACTCCAGTCTCCGCGACATCGTGCCCGCGTGGTCGCCCCCGGCGTCAACTCGGCGCTTCCGTAGCCTTCTCCTCCGCTTCCCGACCCGCCCGCTCGCGCCTCTTCCGCCGGCTTCGGAGAACCGTCGTCACCACCAGCGCCCCACCTCCCACCAGGGACCACGCCGTGACCCGCAGCGACGCGGTCAGCGCGTCGAAGGCGGCGCCGGCGGCCGGCCGGTAGAGCCGTATCGCCGAATCGTCCAGCGCCAACTGGCGCGCCAAGGCGACGACGGCCAGCAGCAGCGCCCCTCCCACGGCCAGGGCCACCGCCAGCTCGGGCACCCGGCGCGGCGTCGCCACCAGGGCGGACACCGCCAGCAGCAGGGTCAGCAGCGGCAGCGCCACACCGGCGCTCTGCAGGCCGTCGAACAGCTCGCGCGCCACCCCGAGCCGCTCCGACTCCAGCACCACGACCCGGGTGTCGTCCACCGGGATCCGCTCCGCGTACGGGACTCCGTCCTTGCTCAGCCGGGCTTTCAACTCCTCGGTCACCGGCGCCAGGTCGATACTCGCCGTACTGCCGTCATAGCCGGTCAGCGCCTTCTCGACGGCGGTGTGCGCGGCCTGGTTCACCGAGTTCCACGCCGTCCGGTAGGCGTCCGTCGTCGCGAAGGACAGCACGGCGTCGTGGACCAGCGCCCACAGCTCCGCGTCCCCCGCCTCCCCCGCGTCCCCGGAGCCCGTGCCGGTGCCCGCGCCCTCGCCCCCGGAACCGGAACCGGAACCTGAGTCGTCGACCCTTCCGCCGAGCCGGGCCAGCACCGCGTCCGCGATCCGGTCCGCGACCGCGTCCCCCACATCGTGGTCGGTCGCCAGCGGGGCCATCGCGGTGACATAGCCGTCGGTGTCGCCGATCTCCCGGTCGGCCCACACGGCGAGCGCGCTCAGCGGGGTCAGCACGGCGACGAGGGCGATCAGGACGGTCGACAGGAGGCTCCGCACCCTTCCAGGGAAAGCGCCCCGGGGCACGGGCGCGACCGGACCCGGGCCGTACGAGTTGCCGGGCCCGGGTCGCTGGTGTGACCTGGGAGGAGGACCGCGCGGTACGACGTACCGCGCGCCACGCGTGGGAAGGAGCGCCCACCATGGCCGCACCAGCAGCAACGCCCGGCCGCCACCAACGCGGCGGTCACATGCGTCACGGGCGTCACGGACACCACGGGGTACGAGGGGCGCAACCGGTCCTCACCTGGGCGGTTCCCCTCTTCCTGGGCGCGTTCTTCGGCTTCTACGCCGGCTTTCTGCGCCGTACCGGAACGGCCGTGAACTGGTGGGACGTCCTCTTCGGCGTCGTCGCGGGGATCGTCTTCGCCGGGCTGGTCTACGGCCTCGGCCGGATCCAGGGCGCGATGATCCAGGAGGTACGCGCCATCTCGTACGGAGCCCTGGCCGGTGCCGCCGTTGGATTTCTGCACAGTCTGACGGGCGACAGTGTTCTGAATTCCACCGGTATCGGACTGATCGTGGGCTTTGCGGTAGGAGTGTCGTCCTTCTACATCTTCCACACCCGGGAACCCTGACCGCCCCGCATCTCGCGCGGTCGCCGGCTCCGATCCGGCGACCGCGCGCGCTGGTTCACCGAGCGTTCGTCGGCTACGGGTACGGGTCCGGCGGGCTGCCGCGCGCCGTGGAGCATCTGCGCTCCGTCTTCACGGAGCTGCACACCGTGACACTGCGCAACGGGGTGGCGATCAATCTCCTCGACGAGCCGCCGGCCGGCCGGGACCGCTCCATCGCCGCCCTGATGCCGGACCGGCTCGGCTGGTGGGGGACGGCGCTGCGGAACGCGCGCGAGGCGCGACCGTACGTCTCCTGAGACCCACCCGCCCCACACAACTATCCCGCCTCATTCGCACCACCCGAACCCCGTGCCCCGGGTGTGCGCGGCCGGTGGGTCCACGCCCCCGTAAATCACTGTCGACTGTCAGTGCCCGCCCATACACTCCGGCACGCTCGACCGATCCACCGGCACACCGATCCATCGCTTGATCTTTACCTGCTTTGATACCGTTTTTAACCGGTTCGCCCCTGCGCGATAGCGGGGGGTCGGACGGATGAGCGACCCGCAGGCGATGAGTTTTCGCGACCGGATGAGTCGAACCCTCCACGAAGACCGAAGAAATTTTCGATTCATCAAGGACCACAAGGACTGACGAATGAGTACAGAACTGGCAATCGAGACCCGGGGCCTGGTGAAGGTCTTCGGTGAGAACCGTGCCGTCGACGGCGTGGATCTCACCGTGCCCGCGGGCACGGTCTACGGCGTCCTCGGACCCAACGGCGCCGGCAAGACCACCACGGTCAAGATGCTGGCCACCCTGCTTCGCCCCGACGACGGCGAGGCGCGGATCTTCGGTAGGGACGTCGTCAAGGACGCCGACACGGTCCGCAGCCGGGTCAGCCTCACCGGGCAGTACGCGTCGGTCGACGAGGACCTCACCGGTACGGAGAACCTCCTTCTGCTGGCCCGGCTGCTCGGCCACTCCAAGCCCGCCGCGCGCGAACGCGCCGACCAGCTCCTGGCCGCCTTCGGTCTCTCCGAGGCCGCGAACCGCCAGATCAAGAACTACTCGGGCGGTATGCGGCGCCGTATCGATATCGCCGCGTCCATCCTCAACACCCCCGACCTGCTCTTCCTCGACGAGCCCACCACCGGACTCGACCCGCGCAGCCGGAGCCAGGTCTGGGACATCGTGCGCGCGGTCGTCGCCCAGGGCACCACGGTTCTGCTGACGACGCAGTATCTGGACGAGGCCGATCAGCTGGCGTCCCGTATCGCCGTCATCGACCACGGCAAGGTGATCGCCGAGGGCACCAAGGGCGAGCTGAAGGCGTCCGTCGGCTCGGGCACCGTCCATCTGCGACTGCGCCACGCCGACCAGCGGCCCGAGGCCGAGAAGGTGCTCGCCGTCGCGCTCGGCGGCGAGGTCCAGCTCGAATCCGACCCGGTCGCCCTGACCGCCCGGGTGGGCTCCCTCGACGAGGACGGCGACGCCGCCGAGCTCGCCGGGCGCGCCCTGGCCGAGCTGTCCCGGGCCGGGATCACCGTCGACAACTTCTCCCTGGGACAGCCCAGCCTGGACGAGGTCTTCCTCGCCCTCACCGACAAGAACTCCACCAGCGCGAAGGGGGCGGCGGCGTGACCACCGCGACGGCGAAGACCGACACCAAGGACCTCGACGACCTGGTCCTCGACACCCCCAAGGCGGAAGACCTGGCGGCGCTGCTGGTGGGCCGCGAACGCCCACCGCGACCGAGCGCGCTATCCGCGTCCGTCACCTTCGGCTGGCGGGCCATGCTCAAGATCAAACATGTGCCGGAGCAGCTGTTCGACGTGACGGCGTTCCCGATCATGATGGTGCTGATGTACACGTACCTCTTCGGAGGGGCGCTGGCCGGTTCCACCCAGGAGTACATCCAGTTCCTGCTGCCGGGCATCCTGACCATGAGCATCGTGATGATCACGATGTACACGGGCGTCGCGGTGAACACCGACATCTCCAAGGGCGTCTTCGACCGCTTCCGTACGCTGCCGATCTGGCGGCCCGCCCCGATGGTCGGCTATCTCCTCGGCGACATGGTCCGCTACGTCCTCGGTTCCGCGGTGATGCTGGCCGTCGGCATGATCATCGGCTACCGGCCGGACGGCGGGTTCGTCGGTGTGATCCTCGGGGTCGTCCTGCTGATGGTCTTCGCGTTCGCCTTCTCGTGGGTCTGGACGATGTTCGGCCTGATGCTGCGCACGGAGAAGTCCGTGATGGGCGTCAGCATGATGGTGATCTTCCCGCTGACCTTCCTCAGCAATGTCTTTGTCGATCCGAAGACGATGCCGGGCTGGCTCCAGGCGTTCGTCAACAACAGTCCGGTGACCCATGTGGCCACGGCGGTACGCGAGCTGATGGCGGGCGAGTGGCCCGCGGCGGACATCGCGTGGTCGCTGGGGTGGGCCGCGGGACTGATCGTGGTCTTCGGAACGGCCACGATGCGGCTGTACAACCGCAAGTAGGCCGCGGTCGCGGACCATTCCGAAACAAAGCGGTGGGGCGTCCTCGCGCGGGGGACGAGGGCGCCCCACCGCTTCCTCATGCCCGCCCCCGGAAATCGGCGGGTTGACCTTCCTCCCGGGGGAACCCCCACCATCGACGGAAAGGACACCGGAGCCGGCGCCGGACCGACGACCCGGCGCGACGAGGGGAGTCACCCATGACGGCGACCGGAACTCCGGACGAACTGACGATCGGCGCTT
This sequence comes from Streptomyces sp. NPDC059248, assembly GCF_042753905.1. Taxonomy (NCBI): domain Bacteria; kingdom Bacillati; phylum Actinomycetota; class Actinomycetes; order Kitasatosporales; family Streptomycetaceae; genus Streptomyces; species Streptomyces sp. NPDC059248. The sequence continues at coordinate 39,779 of NZ_JBHYZV010000001.1, forward strand.
TCGCCCGCGCGACCCGGCTCTCCCCGAAGGCACTCCGCCGCTACGACGAACTGGGACTGCTCCAGCCCGCCCGCGTCGACCCGTACACCGGCTACCGCTACTACACCCCCGCCCAGGTGGAAGCGGCCCGGCTGGTGGCCTGGCTGCGCCGGATCGGGATGCCGCTGCCCCGTATCCACGAGGTGTGCACGCTGTACGCCGCCGACCCGGCCGCCGCCGCGCGAGCCGTACGGGCCCACTGGGCGCGGGTGGAGGCGGAGACCGGGGCCCGCCGCGATCTGGCGCTCTTCCTCGCCGGTGAACTGGACCGCAGGGCGGGCGTCGAGCCCGCGGAGCCCGCGGGGTCCCGCACCCCCCTCACCATCCGCCACGCGGCGGCCACCGAACAGGGCCCGGTCCGTACGGCCAACAAGGACGCGGTGTACGCCACCCCGCATCTGATCGCCGTCGCCGACGGCTACGGCACCGGGGGCGCCCACGCGAGCACCGCCGCGATCCGCGCCCTGCGCGGCCTGGACGGCCTGCACGGCCTGGAGACGGCGGCGGACGGCAGCGCCGGGGAAGTGCTCAACGCCCTGGAGGACGCCTTCCGCCGGGCAGGAACGGCGGTGGACGCGCTCGACGACGCGGACTCCGGTACGACCCTCACCGCGATGGCCCTGGCGGGCTCCCACTTGGCCCTTGTCCACATCGGCGACAGCCGGGCCCATCTCCTGCGCGAAGGACGGCTCTTCCGCATCACCCACGACCACACCCTCGTCCAGTCGATGATCGACGACGGCACCCTCACGGAACCGGAAGCCGCGTCCCACCCCCGCCGAGCCCTGCTCCTGAAGGCACTCGACGGCCCCACCGCCCGGCCCGACGCCCGCCTCCACGAGGCCCGCGCCGGCGACCGCTACCTCCTCTCCTCCGACGGCCTCTCGACGGTGGTCCCGGACGACGCGATCCGTACGGCCCTGACCCGGGCCCCGGACCCGGAGTCGGCGGTCACGGCCCTGATCGCCCACGCCCTGGAAGGCGGCGCGCCGGACAATGTCTCGTGCGTGGTCGCGGACGTGATCCCGGCCGACTGACGCACCGGAGCGCCTACCGCCCCCCCGCGCCCTCCAGCGTGCTCGGGGCTTCCCCATCCGGTCGCTCACGGCGATGAACATCCCGTGACGACACCCCACTTCCCCCACCGGCCCCACCGGATCCGGCGAATAATCGATCTCCACGGGGCGGCCGACGGCGGGGGAGCGACGGTGGACGTGGACTGGGCGATACCCGGCGGCATCGCGGTGGGCCTGGTGATCGCCCTGGTGACCTCACCGGTCGGCGTCTCCGGAGCCGTCTTCCTCCTCCCGGTCCAGCTCAGCGTCCTGGACGTCCCCAACCCCGCCGTCACCCCGACGAACCTGCTGTACAACGTCGTCGCCGGCCCCGGCGCGCTGTGGCGCCACCACCGCACCGGCGCGCTCCGCGACGAACTCGTCGGACGCCTCGTCCGCGGCACCCTGCCCGGTGTCGTGGCGGGCGCGACGCTCCGGGTCTTCGTCGTCCCGGGCCCGACGGTGTTCCGCCTGCTGATAGCGGCCCTGCTGCTACCGCTCGGCCTGTGGCTCTGCGCCCGTACGCTCCGCCCCGCGTCCCGCCCCGCCGCGCCCCCGGCCGAACCGTCCCCCCGCGCCCTCACCGCCCTCGCCCTCGCGGTCGGCACGGTCGGCGGCATCTACGGCATCGGCGGCGGCTCCCTCCTCGGCCCGATCCTCGCGGGCCGCGGCCTCCCCGTCGCCCGCGTCGCCCCGGCCGCGCTCGCCACCACCTTCGCCACCTCCGTCGTGGGCGCGGCGTCCTACGCCCTGCTCTCCCTCTTCAGCACCGGCGACGTGGCCCCCGACTGGTGGCTCGGCCTCGCCTGCGGCACAGGCGGCCTGATCGGCGGCTACCTGGGCACCCGCCTCCAGCCGCACGCCCCCGACAAAACCCTCCGCCTCCTCCTCGGCACCCTGGCCACGACCCTCGGCGCCCTCTACGCCGCCCAGTCCCTCCTCACGGCCGGGTAGCAGCCCCCGAGCATCCGCACGAGTACGAGCCCATCCCGCCCACCAGCCGCCCGGCTAAGCACCCCGCGCCCGGAACACCTTCTCGAACACCCCACGCACCGAGGCACCCCACGCCTTCGACGCCGGAGGATCAGCCTTCTCGCACATCCTCACCAGCACCATCAGATCGTTGTCGACCATGACCTGAACAAGCCGCCCGGCAATGGTCACAACTTCGGGCCACGCCGAAGACCGCAAATACTCCGCGTCGGTATCCACCACCACCTCCCGCTCGGCGGCCCCGAGCGCCGCCCCCAGCCGACGCATGAGGACGACCTCTTCCGCGGTCCTCAGACTGAGCCCGAGATACCGCTCGGGATCGTCGGCGTCGCAGAAGTCGTCGAAGAGCACGTGAAAGATCTGATCGATGTTCTCGAACTCCGACGGATCCAGCCACACATCCCGCTGCCACGACGGACTGGCCAACGACACCACCGCCCCCACGACATGCACCCGGGAGTAGGCCAATACCCGCTCGTCACCGCTCACACTCCGAGGCTAATGACCACCCTCTCCACCTTCACCCCATTTCCGCCCCCACACCCCACCCCGTATGCGCGGGGCCGACTCCGGGGTGTGCCACCGCTCCTCGACGGCCTTCGGAACACCCCCGCAGGCGCGGGGCCGATACCACCCACGGCATATGCGGCGCACCCCTCCAAGGAACACCCCCGCAGGCGCGGGGCCGATAGCGCGCGGGTTATCTGGCCAGAAAGACCATCCGAAACACCCCCGCAGGCGCGGGGCCGACATCTGCACCAGCTCACGCATCACCGGCACAGGTGGAACACCCCCGCAGGCGCGGGGCCGATGCCAGCTTGAACTGTCCGAGCCCGGTCCCCATCGGAACACCCCCGCAGGCGCGGGGCCGATGCGTCCAGCGACACCTGCCCGAACGTGGGCTCGGGAACACCCCCGCAGGCGCGGGGTCGACGTGGACCGGATCAGCCCCTCTGCGGCGAGTGCCGGAACACCCCCGCAGGCGCGGGGCCGACACGGGCGAAGCGGAGCAGCACGCAACGGGACGAGGAACACCCCCGCAGGCGCGGGGCCGATTCCTCGGCACCGTACGGCGACGGGGCCCCCTTCGGAACACCCCCGCAGGCGCGGGGCCGATCGGACGACGTGCCCGTGGTCGAGGCAGAGATGCGGAACACCCCCGCAGGCGCGGGGCCGATTACTGCCGCGCACGGCCGGGGACGGCCTCCCGCGGAACACCCCCGCAGGCGCGGGGCCGATAGCGGACACACCTGTAAGAAGGCTGCAATCCGGGGAACACCCCCGCAGGCGCGGGGCCGATGGCGTGACGGGGCCGGGGATCACGCTGGCGGACGGAACACCCCCGCAGGCGCGGGGCCGACAGCGTCGGAAGTAGCCAACATGGGTCAACCAGGGGAACACCCCCGCAGGCGCGGGGCCGACGTCGCGCGTCAGGGCCAGATCGTCGATCAGGAGGGAACACCCCCGCAGGCGCGGGGCCGACAGGGCCGCCAGCTCCAGAGCCACCTCCAGTGCCGGAACACCCCCGCAGGCGCGGGGTCGACGGTTCATCAAGACGAAGGAACTCGCGAAGCTCAGGAACACCCCCGCAGGCGCGGGGCCGACGGTACACCCCCGCATGCAGTCTCCGGCGCAGGGGGAACACCCCCGCAGGCGCGGGGCCGACCCCTCGGGCTTCTCCGGGTCGCGGTCCTGCACCGGAACACCCCCGCAGGCGCGGGGCCGACTCAAGGAGGAAACCCTCCGCGTCGTCAACCCGCGGAACACCCCCGCAGGCGCGGGGCCGACGCTCGCACTCACCGGCGAAACGGACCAGGAGGCGGAACACCCCCGCAGGCGCGGGGCCGACCAGGAGGCCCCGATGTCCACTCGCTACCGCACCGGAACACCCCCGCAGGCGCGGGGCCGACCCCGCGTGCCCGCTCTCCGGCACGGCGCGGAAAGGAACACCCCCGCAGGCGCGGGGCCGACGCGGCCCCGCCTCCGTTCCCCGGCCGCCACTACGGAACACCCCCGCAGGCGCGGGGCCGACACCACGACAGGCGAGATCGGCCAGATCGACGTCGGAACACCCCCGCAGGCGCGGGGCCGACGCAACTACTGAATGTCACATCACGCGTTGGAGGGGAACACCCCCGCAGGCGCGGGGCCGACACTTGTTGACCTGGGGGTTTTTCGGCGATCAACGTGCATTTCATTTAGTTGGAACGCGAGGCCACGACAGCCGGCGGTCGACCCCGCCGGACCAGAGACAGGTCTCACCGCCGTCATGACTGCCGAACCGCCTCCGGAGAAAGGCACGAAGCACTCAACTACCCCTCGTCGCGCAAAGATCGAACAGCTTCAGCATCGTTCCTGATCCCGCCCGTCCCCGTCCAGCACACCACGGACCTCGGGAGCCCGTCCCCGCCCCTGCGGGCAGAAATGAACGGGATCGGTCAGAAAGGGACAGTGGACCGGCGTTGTCAGTGGTGCCGTTTAGGCTGCCGGGGCAGCCCACAAAGGAGTGAGACGGTATGGCTGGAGATCATTTACAGCCCCGGTCCGGCAGCGTCGGCGACGAGGCGCTCGGCGTGTTGTGGGGCAAGTCCGAGGAGAAGGCCGGCGGCACGACGAATCTGCTGCTGTCGCATCTCCTCGACACCGCGGCCGTCGCCGAGTGCGTCTGGGACGGCTATCTGGCGCCCTCCACCAAGCGCATGATGGATGACATCGCCGGTGGTCCGGGCAGAGGCCGACGGTTCTTCGCGTGGCTGTGCGGGATCCATGACTGCGGGAAGGCTACCCCCGCCTTTCAGCGTCTGTGGGCCAAGGGTGCACAGGCTGTACGCGATGCCGGGTTGGTGTGGCATGAGCCCACCCTCGCCAACCGGAAGCTGAAGTGGCGCCACGACAGGGCCGGTGCGTATGTCTTGCGTACGGTTCTCCGGGGTGCCGCGTGGCGCGATGAGCAGGTCGGCTGGGTGTGGCCCCTGGTGGCCGGGCATCATGGCGCGTTTCCCGAGGAGAGCGCCACGTTGGAGCCTCGGGGCAGCCGGGGGCAGAACGCCGGTGGAGCGCCGTGGCGACGTGTACAGCTCGCCCTGGTGGAGCGCTTCACCGCTGAGCTCGGGTTCGAGGGCGTCGCGGCGGTCGAGCCCGTACGAATCCCCTCCCGCGCAGCGCAGTTGCATCTGAGCGGGCTCGTCGTCATGACGGACTGGATCGCCAGCGACGAGAAGCACTTCAAGGGCGTGGACGAACTCGCGAAGGTGAGTCTCGACGGGGCGCGGGGCCGGGCCGCCATTGCCTGGGAGGGGCTGCGTCTGCGCGGTGGGTGGGGGCGGCTGGCCGAGCCGGGTCCCGAGGTGTTCGGTGACCGGTTCGGGCACGGGCCTCGTTCGTCGCAGGTGCTTGTCATGGACGCCGCGCGCCGTATGGAGGCCCCCGGGCTCCTGGTGGTCGAGGCGCCGATGGGTGAAGGCAAGACCAAAGCCGCGTTGATGGCGGCCGAGATCCTGGCCGCCAGGTTCGGCGCGGACGGTGTCTTCGTGGGGATGCCGACCCAGTCCACGAGCGACCCGATGTTCGGCCAGGTCAGGTCGTGGGTCGGCGGTATTGGCGAGGAGCTTTCCGAGCAGGTCGCGCTGCTGCATGGCAAGCGCATGTTCAACAAGGAGTGGCGTGACCTGATCGGCGAGATCCCGACCGGGCACGGGGCCGGGGCCAGCGGGTATGACCCGGAAGCCCGGTTCGGCGGGATCGACGAGTACGGCGACTGCGATGACGACGACCTGTACGGACCCGGGGTCGCCGCCTTTCACCGGGCGTCCGCGCAGCCGGTGTCCCGCGGCCCCGCCGAATGGTTCCTCGGTGCCAAACGCGGACTGCTCTGCCCCTTCGTGGTCGGCACGATCGACCAGTTGCTGTTCGCGGCGACTCGTACGAAACATGTGATGCTCCGGATGGCGGGCCTGGCGGGCAAGGTCGTGGTGCTTGACGAGGTGCATGCCGCGGACGTCTATATGTCGCAGTTCCTCCAGGAGGGACTGCGCTGGCTCGGCCAGGCCGGGACACCCGTGGTGCTGCTCTCCGCGACGCTTCCGCCGCAACAGCGTCGCGACCTGGTCGACGCGTATCTGGCCGGTGCCGCCGCCCGGGAGGAGTACACGGCCGACGGCCTTCCCGAGCCGGACGGATATCCGTCGGTGACCGCGGCCTGGCGGGCGCCGGACGGCTCCGGCCACCGTTTCGATGTGACGTCGTGCGCGTCCTGGCGGCCGTCACTGCCCGTCGCCCTGGAGTTCCTGCCGGAGACGGTGCCCGCCCCGCGTTCACCACGGGAACTGACGGAGCGGGCGCGGGAGGAGGCCGACGCCTCGGTCGCCGCCCTGCTCCGTACGGAACTCGCGACCGACGGATGCGCCCTCGTCATCCGTAACACCGTCCAACGGGCTCAGGCCCTTTACGCCACCCTGCGCGCCGAGTTCGGCGACGGCGAGGTCCTGCTGCTGCACGGACGGCTCGCCGTGGGGCCGCGTGCCGACCGGATCCAGGACGCGCTGCGGCGACTCGGCGCCCCGAAGCAGAGCCCGAACCCGGGCCGCCCCCGACCTCGGTCCCGGCTGATCGTCGTGGCCACGCAGATCGCCGAGCAGTCCTTCGACGTCGACGCCGACCTGCTCGTCACGGACCTCGCCCCGATCGACCTCCTGCTCCAGCGGATCGGACGGCTGCACCGCCATGAGGGTGTGCCCCGTCCTGCCGGGCTCCGCCGCCCCCGGGTGGTGATCACCGGATTCAACGGCCATGGGTCCCACGGGACGCCCACCGCCGCGTTCCACCACGACCCCCCGTGTTTCCTCGGTGCCTCCGAGGCCATCTACGGGCGCCATCTGCTACTGCGCACCGCCGCCCTGCTCTCCGGGGCCGCCGACGGCAAGGGGGAGTGGAGCGTCCCCGGCCAGGTGCCCGAGCTGGTCGCCACGGGCTACGGGGACCTCGATGACGTACTGCCGTCGACATGGCGCGAGGACGCCGAAGCCGCGCGGCAGACGTGGGAGACCAAGCAGCGGGAACGGGCCGAGAGCGCCGACCTCTTTCTGCTGACCCGCCGCGGCGACAAGGAAGGCGCCACCCTCGCCGGACTGCACTACGCGTCGCTGCCCGGCGGTGGCCGCGACACCGATCTGGACGCCGTCGTCCGCGACGGCGAGTTCAGTGCTGAGGTCGTTCTCGTGGTCCAGGACGGTATGACGTACCGCACCTTGCACGGCAGAAGTCTGACGGTCAACGGCGACGTCCCGGACGAGCTGCTGGACGACGTGCTCGGCGGTACGGTGCGGCTCCCCGCCGGGAAGCTGTCGGAGGAGGCGATACGCGAACTGGGCCCGCTGCCCGGCTGGCTCGGGCACCCGCGGCTGCGGTACACCGCGGCGCTCGTGCTCGACTCTCGGCGCGATGCCGCACTCGGCGAATACAGACTGCGGTACGACGACGAACTGGGGCTCGTGGTGGAGCGCGCGGAGAGCGCGCCACGATCCGCGAGATGAGAGTGAGCGGGACGAGAGCGAGCTGGGGAGCGGGGGGAGCCGGGGGAGCGGGACGGCGGGAACAGCTCCTCACCGACCCGCTTTCCCCGCCGACAGCGGGGCCGATCCGTCGTAGAGACAGAAAAGCGGAGCATCCCCTCGGTGTGTACACCTGTCACCTCACGGGGGCCTCGGGCATCTTCTCATTCCCCCTCCGAAAAGGGGGAGGGTGTGCCACGCTGATGTCGCGCCGCTGAGACATAAAAGCTTTGTGGGGGAACCGAGTTGTTCAATCTGCTGGATGAGTCCTGGCAGCCCGCGCGCCCGGTCGGCGACGGCGCGGACCATGCCGTACGGGCCAAAGAAGTGCAGTCGGTCGGCTTACGCGAGTTACTTCTCGACGCGGACCGGTTCCAGGACCTCGTGGTCGAGCTGCCCACGCAGAAGCCCGCGATCTACCGCCAGCTCCTGCTCCCCCTGGTCGTGGACGCGCTCGGACGGCCGGCGGACGCGGCCGAGTGGATCGAGATGTTCCGGGCCGGTGCCTTCACCGAGAAGCAGCGGCAGGGGCTGGGAGCGTACTTCGACGAGTACGGGCACCTCTTCGACCTCTTCGACCCCGTCCAGCCCTTCGCGCAGGTCGCCGGGCTCCGTACGGCGAAGGGCGAGACCAAGGGGTCGGCGCTTCTCGTGGCCACTGCGGCCACCGGGAACAATGTGCCGCTGTTCTCGTCCCGTACCGAGGGCGATCCCCTGGAGCTGACCCCGGCGGAAGCCGCCCGCTGGCTGCTCCACACACACTGCTGGGACACCGCCGCCATCAAGACCGGCGTCGTCGGCGACCCGCTGGCCAAGGCGGGCAAAACGACCGGCAACCCCACCGGGCCACTGGGTCAGTTGGGCGTCACGATGCCCATGGGACGCACCGTCTACGAGACACTGCTGCTGAGCATCCCCTTCGGCCAGAAACCCCACTCGGAGGACCGGCCCCAGTGGCGCCGCCGCGCCACCGAGGGCGAGATCGAGAAGACCCTCTCCTGCGCCCTGTCCGCCTGGCAGTCCCGGCCCGCCCGCGGCCTGCTCGACCTCTGGACCTGGCAGTCGCGCCGGATCCGGCTGATCCCCGAGGACACCCCGGCCGGGCCGCGGGTCACCAGGGTCGTCGTCGCCGCCGGAGACCGGCTCACCACGATCCCCGAGGACGAGCCGCATACGGCGTGGATCAAGGAGCGTCCCGGCGGCCCCCGGGCGAGGAAGACCGCCAAGGCCGGACCGGCGAGCCCCCTGCGCCCCCGCCGCCACCAGCCGGGCCGGGCGGCCTGGCGCGGCCTCGAAGCGTTGCTCGCCGTCTGGAACACCGGCAAGGACCAAGAGGCGACCGCCACCCGTTCCGGCTTCCAGACCAGCATCCTGCTCGGCAAGCTGCGCGAGGTCGGCGACCGGATGCCGGAGTCGTACCCCCTCCAGGTCGAACTCACCGGCATCGTCTACGGCAACCAGTCCGCCGTCATCGAGGACGTCTTCTTCGACGAGATCCCCCTTCCCGTCACGGCGCTCGACCCGGAAGGCATCGTCTACGAATCCCTGCTCGTAGCCGTGGACCAGGCGGAGAGCCTGGCCGCCGCCGTCAACCACCTCTCCGGGGATCTCCGCCGGGCCGCGGGCGCCGAACCGATCCCGTGGGACAAGGGCCAGCGCCCGGGGGACACCCTGCTGCACGCGCTCGACCCCGTCGTACGACGGCTGCTCGCCGGTCTCCGTTCCGTCGGCGAGGACTTCGACGCCTCTGAGCGCGGCCTCGAAGCGTGGGAGGAGAAGGCCGAGCGGGCGACCTGGAAAGTGGCGGAGCAGATCTTCTCCACGGCCGCGCCCGGACTGTTCACGGGCCGCACCGTGACCAAGGACGGCAAGGAGCACGTCTACCGGCTCAGCACGGCCGAGCACGCGTTCCGCCGACGCCTCGCCACGATCCTCCCCCGCCGCGCCGCCGGCCGCGGGAACTGACCTCCGGGGCCCGGGAGCCCGGAGCCCGGGCCGTCGGCGGCCCGTTGCGACCTTGGAGCCGCCGTGGCCCCCTGCCGCCCCTGCCGCCCGGTCTCGTCATCACACCATCAACGCATCGGGCCTCACGCCGAGCCGACCGAAGGGAACCGCCGTGTCCACCACCGCACAGCCAGAACCCGCCGCACGCCGCTACTGGACCCGGCGCGTGGATGCCCGTGGCGACTGGCGGACCGACCCCCTGAGCGGCGCCAAGACGCGCGCACCGGGCGAAGACCTGGCCGCCCTGCGTGCGGGTCTGGGACGACCGGCCGGTACGGTCCCCGAACTCTGGCCCTTCTACACCAGCCCCGTCGACGGCCGGGTCACCCCCGAGCTGGAGGCCGAGCACGCGGCCCTCGCGCTCTACGGACTCCATCAGCAGAGTCAGAGCAGGCCCATGCACAAGCCCGGAATCCCCATGGGCACGGCGCTGCGCGCCCTGCACCGCACCGAGCGGTTCGGCAAGGAGGCCGTCGACCGGCGGGTGGCGGCCGCCGTCCAGACCACCTCCGTCTCCGCCCTGGTCTACCGGCTGCGCGGGCTGGTCACACAACTCCGCTCCGTGGAACAGCCCGTGGACTACGACCAGCTGCTTCTGGACATCCAGCGCTGGACGACCCCGGGAGCCAGACAGCAGGTCCGGCGCCGCTGGGGGCTCGCGTACCACGCCTGGGGCGCCCGCGCGGACGCCGGCGCCCCGCCGGAGGACTCGTAACTCCCCGGCCGGAAACCGCCCCCGCGGCGGAGCGACGGCCGACGCACCGCACCGCTCGACCCACCGCACCGCCCGACCCACCGACAACCACCACGCCCCCCGACCGACAGAACTGTCAGGACCGACAGCCCCAACAGAACCGACCGGAGGCCGCCATGGCGCTGCCCGCGCCCCGTACGTACATCGACGTCCACATCCTGCAAACGGTGCCGCCCGCCAACCTCAACCGTGACGACCAGGGCAACCCCAAGGAGGCGTACTTCGGCGGGGTACGCCGTTCCCGGGTCTCGTCGCAGGCATGGAAGCGGTCCACCCGTACCCACTTCGCCGAACGGATCCCGGAGCAGGACCTGGCGACCCGTACCCGGCGCATCGGCACCGCCCTCACCGAGCAGATCGCCGCCGGCACCACCGGCCTCGACGACGAGGCGGCGGCCCGGCTCGCGAACGCGCTGCTGGCACGGTTGAAGATCAGCGCAGGGAAGAAGGACGGGGACACCGCGTATCTGTTCTTCTACGGTCGCCGCCAGCTCGCGGCTGTCGCGGAGCTGGTACGGGACCGGGCCGCGGAGCTCGCGGCGCTGGACGACGACGGGCTCGCCGAGGAGATCAAGGTGATGCCCGTCCAGGAGAAGTTCAGCACCGGGCACCCGATGGACGTCGCCCTCTTCGGACGTATGGTCGCCGATATCCCCGCCCTGAACGTCGACGCCGCGACGCAGGTGGCCCACGCCCTGTCGACCCACGCGGTCGAGCTGGAATTCGACTACTTCACCGCGGTCGACGACGAGCAGACGGACGAGGAGACCGGCGCCGGGATGATCGGCACCATCGGCTTCAACTCCGCCACGCTCTACCGCTACGCCTCCGTCGGCCTGCACCAGCTCCGGCACAATCTCGCGGACGACGAGGCGGCGGTCACCGCCGTCGGGGAGTTCGTGACCTCCTTCGCCCGCTCCATGCCCACCGGTTACGGCAACTCCTTCGCGCACCGCACCCTGCCGAGCCTGGTCGCCGTCTCCGTACGGTCCGATCAGCCGGTCAATCTCGTCTCCGCCTTCGAGGAGCCGGTCAGCGTTCCGTCGGGCATCGCGGAGGCGTCCGCGCGCGGCCTGGCCCATGAGCACGGCAGGGCCACGCGCTGCTGGGGCGACGAACCGTCGTTCACCGGCGTCTGCCACACCTTCGCCGAGTCGGGTGACACGGCCGAACTGCTGACGGCGACGTTCGGCGCGCCGGTCGCCTTCCCACAGCTCCTGGGCGGTCTGCGGGCCCACCTCACCGACACCCTCCAGCAGGCCGCCCGATGACTTCCCCGGCTGCCGACTCCGTTGCCGATCCCGTTGCCGACTCCGGTGCCGACCCCGGTTCCGGCCCGCCCCCGCCCGGCGAATTCCCACCGCCCGGCGACGACGCGGTCCTCCTCATCCGGCTCGCCGGTCCACTCCAGTCCTGGGGCGTACGCAGCGCCTTCAACCGCCGCGAGACCAGCCCGGAGCCCACCAAGTCGGGGGTCGTCGGCCTGCTTGCCGCCGCCGCGGGCGTCGCCCGGGAGGACCCGCTGGGCGAACTGCCGGAGCTACGGCTCGGCATCCGCGTCGACCAGCCGGGCACCCTGCTCCGGGACTACCACACGGTCGGTGACTACCGGGGGCGCCCGCTGCCCCAGTCCGGTGTGACCGCCAAGGGGACGCAGAAGCCGACGTCACCCGTGAAGCACACACATGTGACGACCCGCTACTACCTCCAGGACGCGGTCTTCCTTGCCGCGGTCGCCGGGCCGCGCGCCCTGCTGAGCGCGCTCGATCTCGCCCTCCGGGCCCCCGCGTTCCCGCTCGCGCTGGGCCGCCGCTCCTGCCCGCCCACCCAGCCGGTATCCCTCGGTCTGCGGGAAACGGGCCTGGAGGAGGCGCTGACGGAGCAGCCGTGGCTGGTGACGCGGCGGGCGGGCGAACAGTACGCGTCCCGGCTCGGCCGGGAACGAGGGCTCGGCCGCCCGCTGTATCCGGCCCGTATCGACTGCTCGGTCACCCTGGAGGATCCCGACGGCGACGACATCGCCCACGACGCACCCGTCTCGTTCGACCCGTACGCCCGCCGCTTCACCAGCCGACGCGTCCGCCACGGCTGGCTGAGCGTCCCGACCGGCTTCCCGAACCCCGACTCCGACCCCGACTCCGACCCCGATGCCTCCGGCGAGGCCGGACACGACCCCTTCGCCCTGCTGGGCTGGTGACCGCGATGACGTATCTCTCCCGTATCCGTATCAATCCCCTCCGCGCCGAGAGCCGGAAGCTGCTGTCCAATCCGCGGGCCATGCACGGCGCCGTCCTGGGCGGTGTCCCCGACGGCACTCCCGGTCCCGTCGGCGAACGCGTCCTGTGGCGGCTGGACGCGGACAATCCGCACCGGCCCTACCTGTACGTCCTCACCCGCTCCAAGCCGGACTGGACCCATGTCGTGGAACGGGCCGGCTGGCCCGGCGCCGAGGGGGAACACGTGGCGATCCGCGAGTACGCCCCGCTTCTCGCCCAGATCGCGACCGGCCGAGAGTTCGCCTTCCGCCTCACCGCGAGCCCGGTCCAGAACACCCAGTCCCCGCAGCGCCCCACCCCCGCCCAGGCCGCGCGGATCGCCTCCCATACGGAGAACAAGCGGGTACGGGGCTTCCGCCTCGGTCATCGCACGGTCGGCGCCCAGCTCGCCTGGTTCCTGAGCCGTACGGAACGCTGGGGCTTCGACGTCCCGGTCTCCCGCACCGATCCCCCCGCCCCTGGTGTCGAACAGCCCGGCCCGGCGGACCCGCCGCAACCGGAATCGGAATCGGAATCGGGCAGGGAATCCCGTACGCCGGACCCGCTCCGCGAGGTACGTGTCACGGCCCGCCACCGCCACTCCTTCAAGAAGAACGGCAAGGGTCCCGGCGTCACCTTCCAGAGCGCCACCTTCGAAGGCCGCCTCCGCGTCACCGACCCCGCGTTGTTCACCGCCCGCCTCCTCGACGGGATCGGCCCGTCGAAGGCGTACGGCTGCGGACTCCTCACGCTCGCGCCTCTTCCGGGCCGGGAGGGCTGAGCCGTGGCCGACATCTGGTGGAAGGCCGACCCCCACGATCTGCACCGCATCGTCGACCGGGTCTCCAGCGTCTATGTGGAACGCAGCCATCTCGACCGCGACGAGAACGCCGTCGTCGTGATCAACAAGCGGGAGACGGTACGGATCCCGGCCGCCATGATCGCCGTCGTGCTGCTTGGCCCCGGCACCCGCGTCACCCACGGCGCGATCCGGCTGCTCGCGGACTCCGGTACCGCGGTCTGCTGGGTCGGTGAACAGGGCGTACGGATGTACGCGGCGGGCCTCGGCCCCAGCCGCGGCTCCGGCCTGCTCCACCGGCAGGCATGGCTGGTCACGCGGCCCAAGGAACGACTCGGTGTCGCCCGCGCCATGTACGGCATGCGGTTCCCCGGCGAAGACGTGTCCCGCGCCACGATGCAGCAGCTCCGGGGGCGCGAGGGCGCCCGTATCCGCAAGCTCTACCAGGAGCACTCCCGCCGTACCGGGGTCCGCTGGGACGGCCGCGTCTACAAGGCGGGCGACGCGTTCGCCGCGGGTGACGACCTCAACCGGCTGCTCTCCGCCGCCAACGCCGCCCTGTACGGCATCTGCCATGCCGTGATCGTCGGACTCGGCGCGAGCCCCGGACTCGGCTTCGTCCACACCGGCTCCGCGATCTCCTTCGTCCTGGACGTCGCCGACCTCTACAAGGCCGAGTACACGATCCCCCTCGCCTTCGACCTCACGGCGCGGGGACTCACCGAGGAACGGGACGCCCGGGTCGGCCTCCGCGACCAGATCGCCGGGACGAAGCTGCTCGGCCGGATCGTGACCGATGTCAAGAGCCTGCTGAACCCGCCCGGCACGGACTTCGACACCCCGGAAACGAGCGAGCTCTGGGACGAACGCCTTGGATCGGTCGCCGCGGGCGTCAACTGGGCTTCGGACGCCGCCTCTCCACAAGACTCCCCCGAGCCGTCCGCGAACCCGGCCCCGGCCCCGACCCTGACCCCGGCCGATATGGGCGAACGCCATATCGCGGTCATCGGCCCCGACCCCACGGACCCCGAGCCGGAGCCGGAGCCGGAGCAGAGCGGATGACCGTCATCGTCCTGATCGCCGCCCCCGAGGGCCTCCGCGGCCATCTCACCCGCTGGATGGTCGAGGTCGACGCCGGTGTCTTCGTCGGCAATCCGAGCCGCCGCGTCCGGGACCGCCTATGGGAACTCCTCGCCACCCGTATCGGCGACGGCCAGGCCGTCCTGGTCGAACCCGCCCCCAACGAACAGGGCTGGGCGGTCCGCACCGCGGGCCGCGACCGCTGGCGCCCGGTGGACCTGGACGGCCTGATCCTCTCGGCCCGCAACCGCCGCTGACCACCTCGCCCCCGCCGCCAGGTTCCACCGGTTCACCGCCCCAGGCTCTGCCCCGCCCCGCCGACGCTCTGCCGCACGGCGTCGGCGCCCTTGGCCCCGCCCTCGTACACGGTCATCAGTAGGACATTGCACACGAGGGCGGCGAGGGCGAGGAACGCCTTGCGGCGGATGTCGGACATGAAGTCCCCCGGGTCATCGGTGGTGGCTGCGGCTCACTCACTAGGAGGGGTCTGCCGGCCGAGGGGATCCCGGATCCTCCGATCCAGGACACCGCCGTCACGGCCCGGTGACATGGTCACGAGGAGTCCCGCCCCGCAGCCGTGCCGCGTCCCGCATCGGCGGCAGGCCGTAGACGCTCCGGTACTCCCGGCTGAACTGGGTCGCGCTCACATAACCGACGGCCTCCGCGATCGACGCCGCCGTGGCCTCACCCGCCGCCAGCCGCCGCCTGGCCTCCTGGAGCCGCAGCTGCTTCTGGAAGCGGAGCGGACTCATACCGGTGGCGGCCTTGAAACGGCGGTGCAGGGTAGCGGTGCTCATATGCGCGACGGCCGCGATCTCGGCGACGCACAGCGGCTCGGTGTAGTGCTCGCAGATCCACGCCGCCGCCGCGCGCACCCGGGCCGTTCCCGAGTCCGCCAGCGTGAACTGGCGCAGGGCCGGACCGAGCGGACTGCCGAGCAGCCGGTACAGGATCTCACTCTCGATACGCGTCGCCAGCGGTCCGATGTCCTCCGGGGCGTCCAGCAGCCGCACCCACCGGGTGACCGCGTCGACGAGTTCCGGAGTCATCGCCGCGGTGAACTGCCCGTCGTCACCGGGCAGCGGACGGGGGCTCGACTCGCCGAACTCCAGAAGCAGCTCCGTGAGCGCCCTGCCGTCGAGCCGCATGACCACCGAGCGGTACGGAACCTGCTCGCACGAGGCGGTGACCGGCACCCGGAGCGTATTGAGGAACATGTCACCGCGCCCGGTCGTCCAGCTCCGCTCACCCGCGACGGCTCGTTTGGCGCCATCGGCTATGAAACAGACCATCGGGTCGTACAGCAGGTCGGCGGGGGCGCTCGGCTCGTCGAGCGTGACCAGGGAGAGACGAGGGACCGCCGTCTCGGACCACAGCCCGACACCGTGGCGGGCGACGGCCGCCGAAAGCCGATCCAGCATGCGGTGCTCCCTTGCTGAGAGGATCAGGCAATTCTATGCGGCTCGCGCCCCATGACCGCGGGCGGGCGCGGACCTAACGTTCACGGCATGACACAGAACGCGAACCTCCCGCACCGCGAGCTCGGCACGCAGGGCCTGCGAGTCGGTGCGATCGGCCTCGGCACGATGGGTATGACGATGGCGTACGGCGCCGGGGACGAGGAAGGCGGGACCGCCGCCATCCGCCGGGCGTACGAACTGGGCGTGACCCTCTTCGACACCGCCGAGCTGTACGGCATGGGCACCGGCAGCAACGAGCGGCTGCTCGGCCGTGCCGTGGAGGGCTTCCGCGACGAGGTCGTCGTCGCCACCAAGTTCGGCTTCGATCTGAGCGATCCGCAGAACGTCGGGAACAAGCTGGACAGCCGTCCGGAGCACATCCGGGAGGTCGCCGAGAACAGCCTGCGCTATCTGGGAACGGACCATATCGATGTGCTGTACCAGCACCGGGTGGACCCGAATGTACCCATCGAGGACGTGGCGGGCACGGTCGGCGAACTGATCGCCGAAGGCAAGGTCCGCTACTTCGGTCTGAGCGAGGCGGGCCCGGACATCATCCGGCGGGCACACGCCGTGCATCCGGTGTCGGTGCTCCAGACCGAGTACTCGGTGTTCGAACGCGCGGTGGAGGCCGAGGTGCTGCCGGTCGTACGGGAGCTGGGCATCGGATTCGTACCCTACTCGCCCCTGGGCCGGGGCTTCCTGACCGGTGCGGTGAAGCCCGCCGCCGACTATCCGGCGGATGACATGCGCAGTTTCGACGACCGCTGGCAGCCAGGAAACTACGAGAAGAACCTGTCCGCGGTGCGCGAGCTGACCCTGCTCGCCGACGAGAAGCACATCTCCGTCACCCAGCTCGCACTCGCCTGGCTGCTGGCCCAGGGCGACGACATCGTCCCCATCCCCGGAACCCGCAGCCCCGAACGGGTCGCCCAGAACACCGCCGCGGCGTATGTGACGCTCACCCTGCAGGACCTCGCCCGTATCCACCGGATCCTCCCGGGCGGCGCGGCCGGCTCGCGCTACCCGGACTCGATGATGCCGTCCTGGTAGCACCCCGGCGACGGTTCCGCACAGCGGAGGCAACGCCGTTGTGCGCGAGGGGCCGATGTGCGCGGGGCCCGCCGGTGTCCGGCGGGCGCGCACCGTCTCAGTCCGCGGTCGGCGGGTCCGCCGATCCGGCCGCGCGGCGGTATTCGGCGTTGATGCGCTGGGCTTCTTCGAGCTGGTCTTCGAGGATGATGATGCGGCACGCGGCCTCGATGGGGGTGCCCTGGTCGACGAGTTCCCGGGCGCGGGCGGCGATGCGCAGCTGGTAGCGGGAGAAGCGGCGGTGGCCTCCCTCGGAGCGCAGGGGGGAGATGAGGCGGGCTTCCCCGATGGCGCGGAGGAAACCCTGGGTGGTGCCGAGGATCTCGGCGGCCCGGCCCATCGTGTAGGCGGGGTAGTCGTCGTCGTCGAGACGGTCGTACGAGTCGCCTGCTGTCATTGGACCTCTCTCGTGGAACGCGTTGCGGGGCCCCGCTGCCGTACGGCACCAAGGCCCCGAAGGAACTACTACACCACTTGCCGACCCTGATACCGAGCCGGCCTTCTGTGTCCGCGGACCCGACCCGGCCGCCGTCGGCGGTACCGGTACCGCCGGCCCGCCACGAGTGGAGCGACTCACCGATACGCGGGAGGGCCCGCCCGGCATGTGCCGGGCGGGCCCTCTTGGCTGTTCGAGGTCAGCCCACGTTCTTCCGCGATCCGCGGTCCGCGGTCGCGGGTTTGCGGTCCGCGGTCAGGCCGCCGTAGGGGCTCCGAGCGCCGCGGAGGCGTGCTGGAGCGGGTCGGGGGCGGGGGCGGGCGTGGTGGCCTGGGGAAGGCCGTGACAGGTGAAGCCGAGCTTGGTCATGGCCCGGACGACTTCGGCGGCGCTGAAATCGCGTCGGTCCTGGCCGGTGATGACCTGGCCGACCTGCTTGGCGGGGTAGGTGCGACGGCCGATGACCACGGACTCGCCGGTGACCTCCTCGGGCTTGACGCCCTTCATGGAGGTCAGGACGCCGTTCTTGGTGAGCTCGAAGGGGAAACGGGCGATGACACAGCGCACGATGCCTCACAGGGAGAGGAAGGGATGGTTCCGGCGTGGCGAAGCGGATCAGACACGGACTGGGCTTCTACGGAGATGGTAAAGCTGCCGAATCGCGCGGTGTCAGGCCGCAGTGTCGACGGCGGTACGTCGCGCGTTGCCGCGCCGGGCAGCCGAAGCGGAGCCGCGCCGACCGCGTGAGGTCGCGCCGCGCTTGCGCTGTTCGGCCGGCGGCGGGGTGATCGTCACGGGGATGCCGGAAGGCGTCCGGGCACCGGTGATCCGGCGCAGCGCTTCCTCACCGGAGCGGACCTGGGTCGTCTGGGGCACGATACCGGCGGCCGTCATGAGACGGGTCATGTCGCGGCGCTGGTTGGGGGTCACGAGGGTGACGACGCTGCCGGACTCGCCGGCTCGCGCGGTACGGCCGCCGCGGTGGAGATAGTCCTTGTGGTCGGTCGGCGGGTCGACGTTGACGACGAGGTCGAGGTTGTCGACGTGGATGCCGCGGGCCGCGACGTTCGTCGCGACGAGGACGGTGACGTGCCCGGTCTTGAACCGGGCGAGGGTGCGGGTGCGCTGCGGCTGCGACTTCCCGCCATGCAGGGCGGCCGCTCGGACACCGCAGTCGAGGAGATCCTGGGTGAGGCGGTCCGCGGCGTGCTTGGTGTCCAGGAACATGATCACTCGGCCCTCGCGCGCCGCGATCTCCGCCGTCAGCCGGTGCTTGTCGGCACCGTGCACATGCAGGACGTGGTGCTCCATCGTGGTGACCGCGCCCTGGGAGGGGTCCACGGAGTGGACGACGGGGTCGGTGAGGTAGCGGCGGACCAAGAGGTCGACGTTGCGGTCCAGGGTCGCCGAGAACAGCATGCGCTGGCCCTCGGGGCGGACCTGGTCCAGGAGTGCCGTGACCTGCGGCATGAAGCCCATGTCGGCCATCTGGTCGGCCTCGTCGAGGACGGTGATCGCCACCCGGTTCAGTCGGCAGTCACCGCGGTCGATGAGGTCCTTGAGTCGGCCGGGGGTGGCCACGACGACTTCCGCGCCACCACGCAGCGCGGACGCCTGCCTGCCGATCGACATCCCGCCGACGACGGTGGCCAGGCGCAGCTTCACGGCCCGGGTGTAGGGGGTGAGGGCGTCGGTGACCTGCTGGGCGAGTTCCCGGGTGGGGACCAGGACCAGTGCCAGCGGCTGACGGGGCTCGGCGCGCTGCCCGGTGGTGCGGGCCAGCAGGGCCAGTCCGAAGGCGAGGGTCTTGCCGGAGCCGGTCCGGCCGCGGCCCATGACGTCACGGCCCGCCAGGGAGTTCGGCAGCGTCGCGCCCTGGATCGGGAACGGTACGGACACGCCCTGCGCGGTGAGCGCGGCCAGGAGCTCCTTGGGCATGTCGAGGTCGGCGAAGGTCTCGACGGCGGGCAGCGCCGGAGTGATCGTCTTCGGCAGGGCGAACTCTCCCTGCACTGCGGCCGGCCGTCGGCTGTGGCCTCCCGAGCGCTTCGGGGCGGACGAACCGAAGCGACTGCCACGACCCGAACCGGAGGTGGAGCCGAAGGCGGGGCCGCCGGAGCGGCGGCGGGCGCCGGAGGAGCGGCCGTTCGTACGTGTGGGGTTCATTCAGAACCTTCCTCGATACGGCGCGTATCGAGGAACTCCAGCAGCGAATGAACAGCGCGGAGAATCACAGGAACGGGCCGGATTGCATTCGAAAACAAACTTGAGCCGTGCGAAATTCATGTCGGCGCAAGCGGAAACAGGTGATGGGCGTGGAAGTGAACCAGGCGCATCAACGGGTGAGGCGCGGAAGGGGCTGTGCCCCTGCGGACTCCTGCCGCAGCTGAACCGCTGCGGAAATGCGTGCAGCCAGGGCCCGCACCCCGAGGGATGCGGGCCCTGGCTGTGAGAATACGCGCCGGCGTCAGGCAGGAACGATGTTCTCGGCCGTCGGGCCCTTCTGGCCCTGCGCGATGTCGAAGTTGACCTTCTGGCCCTCCTGGAGCTCGCGGAAGCCCTGGGCGGCGATGTTCGAGTAGTGGGCGAACACGTCCGGGCCGCCACCGTCCTGCTCGATGAAGCCGAAGCCCTTTTCCGCGTTGAACCACTTCACGGTGCCAGCAGCCATGTCATATCTCCTCTGTGCAGTACATCGGAATCCGCACTGTGCGGAAACCGCGTCGCCGCGATGATGCCCTGCCCGGAAATGACCGGAAATACGAAGCGCCTTCATGCGGCGCGGAGGCCGACTGGAGGCGCTTGAAGTTCTTGGGTACCAAAACTGCAACCGATCTCGACAGTAGCACGTTGCGGTGGCTTGTGGGGTGAGATATTTCCCCCTGCGTGTTTGCTGCAAAAACCTTCTCCGCGGGGGGCGTGAAATTCTCAGACCGCGAACGCAGATATTCATCCACCCCGAGCGCGGCGACGACGCCGGACCGGTCGCATGAGCGGTCACGACCCGGGGCCCCCGGGCGCCGTCGCCCCGGGGGCCGATGGTCTCCGACCGGGTGCCGGAGGGGCGGCGGGGCGGATCCACCGTCGTTCGCCGGAGCGGGCGTTCAAGGCGACGGCCATGGCGGCGTTCAAGGCGACGGCCGCGGCGGTGTCCAAGGCGGCGACCCTGCCCGAGGGGCGCCGTGGACCGTCACAGACGCGCTGTGGAACGGTTCCTGAGGGGCTGGCATACTGCACGGGTGTAGCCCTTCGCGCATCCCCCGTCGCGAAGGGCTACACCTGCTTCGGCCGCGTGCCGAACGCACGGCGCGCGGAAGACAAGCACGGACAGGGGACTCCCCTGTGGCCCCCTGGCCGTGTTTTTTGAAGTTAACAGTGGCGTAGATTGTTTGCGCAAGCCGGACACTCGCGCCGGTGTATGAGGTGAACGTAGGTAACCGGATGGACATCGGCGAAGAGCACACGCCTGAACTGCGGACGCTGCGGCAGAAGGTCGAGTACATGCTGGTGAAGACCTTCCCGGGTCAGAAGGTGTCCGGGCGGATCTTCGCCGAGCTGGTCAAGGAGCGCGGAGGCTCGCTCTCCCACAGCTACTTCTCGAACATCCTGGCCGGGAAGGTCACACAGCCCTCCGAGGAGATCCTCAAGGCGCTCGGACTGGGCTTCGGCGTGGACTGGCGGTTCTTCAAGGAGGAGTCGGAGGTCGTCGGCGACGTGGTCGCCGGGCTCCAGTTCCTCGCCATGCGGCGCACCGGTGAGATCGGAGGCGTGGCGGGCCGGGGCGTCGACGACGACGGACTCCCGGCGGAACTCCTGGAGTTCGCCCTCTCCCTGCTGGCGGACACCAAGGCCAGGCAGCGGGCCGAGGCCGTGGACGACGGCGGCCAGGACGGGACGTAGCGCGAACGGGCTCCGTACGGGCGAACGGTGTTGGCTAGACTCGCCGACCGCGTGTGATACGCGCGTGACGACGACCAAGAGGCCTCAATGTCCCTGCGTGAACTGCGCAAAGAGTGCGAAGCCGGACTGGCTGACCTCCCCATACCTGCGCCCTTCACCATCGAGGGCCTGGTGGCGAACATGGAGGCGGCACGCGGCCGGACCATCGTCCTCCAGGAGCTGCCCGAACGGCTGGCGCGCGTCAACGCGGCCTGCGGTCTGCGGTTGAAGTCCGGCACCACCAGTTACGTCCTCTACCGGCGTCGTCCCACCGCGTACCAGACCCAACATGTCATCCTGCACGAGCTCTGCCACGAGTGGTTCGACCACGGCACCAGCCTGGACGCGGACCAGATGCGGCGACTGCTGCCGGTGTTCGACACCTCGTTGATCGGGCGGGTACTCGCCTCCGACTCGGTCCAGGCCCGTGCCCAGTACGGCACGCACGACGAACGGGTCGCCGAATTCGGCGCCTCCCTCATCCCGCGTATGGCCAGAGACGTGACCAGCGACGACATGGTCGGACGGCTGGCGAACTCGCTCTCCCGGCCGGTCGCCCACCGGCGTCGCGCACTCTCCCTCCGTACCTTCTTCCGCCGCTCGTAGCGTCGCCGCCGGAGAGCCCCCGGGCCGTTGCCCGAGAACGCCGTCGCTTTTCTCCCCTCCGCAGAACACCCCGCAGAACACCCCGCAGAACACCCCGAGGAACCCACGTGACCGCACTCGACCTCGCCGGCTACCTCGTCGCCGGTCTGATGACCGCCGTTGCCCTGTGGCGCATGCCGGCCGCGCTCTGGGGTGACGAGGAGGACAAGCGCCGCCGGGCTCTGTGGGGCTGCTACGCGGGCTTCGCCATCGCCCTGTGGACCAAGACCCACGTGGTCCGGGTCAATCTCAACAACAGCCCCGTCGTGGACCTCGCGGTGCTGATCAAGCACTACACGTCCACCATCGCCATCCTGGCGATCCTCAGTTACATCGTCGCCATCTACGGTCACTTCCCGAAGGACGGGGAGATTCCGCGCCATGTCCGGTTCGCCCGGCTCATCCAACGGGTGGCCACCAAAGCCTCCGTGGTCACCCTCGTCCTCCTGACCGTGCTCTTCTTCACGGTGGTGGACCGCTCGGTCCCCACGGACCGGTTCGTGGCCGAACACGCGGGCCAGTGGGGTGCCACGCTCTATATGAGCGTCTTCTACCTGTACTTGGGCGCCGCGTCCGCCGTCTGTGCCTATCAGTGGGCCCTGGCCACCGCGGACACACGGGTGCGCCACCTCCGGGTGGGCCTCGGCATGATGACCTTCGCGATGTTCATCGGTGTCGCCTACACCCTCAGCCGGACCGCATTCCTGTGGATCAGCGTGATCGACCAGCCCGGCGAGAGCTTCGCGCTGACCTTCGACAAGGCCACCGAGGCGGCCCAAGTGGTCCTCTTCGTCTTCTTCGCGCTCGGTGCCTCCATCCCCGCCTTCAGCAAGGGCTGGCGGCGGGTCCGGCTGTGGCGGGCCCAGGTGAATCTGCATCCGCTGTGGCGCGAGCTGATGACGGCCTTCCCCGACCAGCCGTTCGCCCCGCCGGCGTCGCTCGCCCGGGAGCTGACCCGCTTCGACACTCCCGCGGACCTGCGCGTCGACCGCTGGGCGGCCGATATCGCGGACGCGGTCGAGAAGCTGCGTCACTACGTCCCCGACAGCCTGCTGACCGCCGCCCACGAGGCCGCAGCGGGCGAGGGTACGGACCCCGGGAAGGCCGGCTCGCTCGCCGACGCCTACTGGATCAAAGCGGCCCTGATCGCCAAGGCCGAGGGCGCGCCCGCCGGGAAGGCCGCGGCCTTCGAGACCAAGCACGCCACCGACCAGGACGGCGAGGTCGCCTGGCTGGTACGGGTGGCCGCCGCCTACAAGGCCATCCCCGAACAGCGGACCCGCGTCGTTCTGCGGTCCGGTCTGGAGCACAGCGCGTGACCCACACCACCACCACGACCACCACCGCCGCGGCCCGCGTCGTCACCGACGTCCTTCAGCCGCGCAATGTCCTGCTCACGGGCATGCTCGGAATCGGCCTGGCCGCGGCCGGTCACTGGACCGGCCTGCTGTGGGGCCTGCTCGGCGCCCTGTGCGCCGGCCTGATCCCCGCCGGCTACATCGAATGGGAGCGCAAACGAGGCACCTGGGGCGACCGCCACGTGGTCGATCGCACCCAGCGGGCCCCGATCTTCTTCGTCATCCTCGGCTCCATCGGCACCGGCTCGATGATCATGCTCCTCGGCGACGCGCCCACGCCCATCCTGATCGCGATGCTGGGCCTCTGGGTGATGACCATCGGCCTGCTCGCGGTGAACACCGTCTGGAAGATCTCGGTGGACTCCGCCGTGGCCTCCGCGGTCGTGGCCCTGCTGGCCGCGGTCCACTCGCCGTGGTGGCTGATCGCCTACTCGATCACGGCCGCCGTGTGCTGGTCCCGGGTCGCCCTGACCTACCACACGGTGCCCCAGACACTCGCCGGAGCATCCCTCGGCGCGGCCACCACGCTTGCGTTCCTCTTCACCTGAGCCCACCGCCGGGGCCGTACCGAAGACGTCCGGCACGCGCCGCAACCACGCGAAGTGCGCCGGTGGCTCAGAGGGGATGATCCGGACCTGCCTGCCGCAGAGCTCGGTCATGTCGTCACTGTCGGACGTCAGCAAGGCAACCGGTTTCGGCTGCCGCAGCGCGACCTCGGCCCCAGCGGCGGTCCTGCGCGATCCCGGCGGACGGGCCTTCCGAGCCCAGGACAACGGTCTCGATACGCTCACTCATGCGGCGTCCGTGCCGTGGGAGGAGCCGTCGGAACCGAAGACCTTCGCGTGGGCCTTGCCGGCCCCTCGTCGCTGAAGCGGCCGTGCTCCTCTTCATGGCGCCGCAGATCGTCCCCCAGAAGCTGGTGCCGGATCTGGCGGGCTACGGCCTCCGCCACGTAGCCGGAGACGTTGTCGAATCGGCCGAACGGGTCGAGGCCCTGTTCATCGCGTGCTGCTCACGCTGATGGAGAAATCTGTTAACCCCTGTAATCGCGATGAGCCCAGGGCGAAGTTCGGTCACAGGTCGGCTGATGGCCGCAGTGTGTGCCTGGTTCCTCGCCCTGATGGCGGCCTCAAGATGGCATGTGCTCCACTGTTTCGCCCTAGCGAGAAAGTGAGCACTGTGAATGCGCACTTGGTCTTCGCTCTGTCTTCCTCATACGGTCCTCACATCGGCAGCGCACACCAACCTTGTGGAGTCACCGTGGAGTTGGAACACCATGAACAGACCGGTCTCATTACCCGAACCCAGATCGCGGACCGTGTCGGTGTCAGACGACCGGCCGTGTCGAACTGGGCCCGGCGGCACAAGGACTTCCCGGCCCCGGTGCGCTCCGGCGACACGGAGCTCTTCCACGAGGCCGAGATCGCGCGATGGTTTGCGGGCCGCACCATTCCACTACCGCAACTGCTCGACGGGGAGCCGGCGGGAACCACCTATGCCGATCGGTTCGCCCGGGCCGGCGGCGATCGACCGGGTGCGGAACCGAAATCCGTAGGGCGCAGCGCCCAGCAGCCCGGGGTCGAGGACAAGAAGGCCGTCGACCGACTGATGGGCAGACTCGCGGATCGGGTCCGGGGCCCGGCGACGATGGCGGATTACGTGAATCTCTGCCTCGTTGTCATGTATGTACGGCATGCGGAGCCGGAGCGGTGGCGCCGGATCGAGGACGCCATGTCGGCAGGTCAAGGCGTCCGAGATGGGCAATGGCTACTCCGCTCCCTCGGTGACACGGCCCAGTACACGCTGCGTCGGAACGGCGATCGCACCGATATGCGGAGCAGCCTGATGCAGTTGGAACCGCGAAGCTGGGACGACCTCACCACGGCAGTGCGGACGGCGGCGGACACCGGCGTCGGTGCCTTCCAGCTCGTGTGGGAGGCGTTCAGCGCCCGGGAGGGGCTGCAGAGCTCGGAGTTCTGCAGCCCGGTGGGCCTCGCGTCGTTGGCCGCGGAACTGCTGCTGACCTCGGGGCAGAAGGCCACGGTGCTGGACCCCTACACAAGGGGCGGAGAGATGCTGGCGGCTGCCCACCGGCACATCGGGGCCGGGCACGGAACCGTGTACGGCGAGACCCTCGACGGTCGGCTGCAGGCAGTCGCCAGTCTGTACCTTCTCCACCTCGGCGTGCGGCCGAGATTGACCAGCACCCGATCCGACCGATGGCCACCGCCCCGTGAGCACACCGCCGATGTCGTGCTGACTAATCC
Organism: Streptomyces sp. NPDC059248; assembly: GCF_042753905.1. Lineage (NCBI taxonomy): Bacteria > Bacillati > Actinomycetota > Actinomycetes > Kitasatosporales > Streptomycetaceae > Streptomyces > Streptomyces sp. NPDC059248. The sequence goes on from NZ_JBHYZV010000001.1 coordinate 65,504, forward strand.
TCCGTTCAACATGAGCGACGCACCCGGCCCCGGGCGCCGGACGGGAAACTGGCCGTACGGATCACCACCGAGGGGCAACGACAATTTCGCCTGGGTGCAGTACGTTCTCGACGCGCTGGTACCCGGCGGTCGAGCAGCGTTGGTCATGCCGGTGAAGGCGGGTAACTCGGTGAACACCGCCGAGCGCGAGATCCGGGGTGCCCTTGTCCGGAGGGGCGCTGTGGAGTGCGTCATCACACTGCCGTCCCATCTGTTCTCCGCTACGCCTGTGCCGGTGTCTCTATGGTTGCTGCGACGTGCCGAGCATCCGGTGCGAGAGGGCATCTTGTTCGTAGACGCTCAGGAACTGGGGGAGAGACTCCGACGTCGGCGCGTGCTGCGGGAGACGGATCGCGATGCGATCTCGGCAGTGGTCCGCCCATGGCTCTACGAAGAGGCGTGCCCGGACGCCGAGAGCATTGCGATCCGGGCCGCCGACCGGGGTTTCTCGGCTGCCGTGGTGGCGCGCGCGGACATCGTCGGCGAGGAGTATTCGCTGCGCCCCGCCGACTACCTGGGAGGCGGAAACTACGGCACTGCCCCTGTTGCGGCTCGACTGCGCGAAGCCAGTGACGAGGTGGCGGAGCATACGGACACGGTTCGTCTGCTGGAGCAGTGGGGAGTGGGAACGGAGAACGGTTACGGCGTGGGTTTGGGAGCCGGAGACTGGACCGAGGCAGTTCTTGCAGACCTCTGCGAGATCCAGGCCGGTCCGTCGTACACCCGCCTTCCCACAGGGGCACGCACGGCGGGCGCTGGTGTTCCGCTCGTGTTCCCGCAGGATCTCGTCGGAGGCGAGATCGTGGCGGAACCAGGGAGCCGTGTGCCGTGGAAGCTGGCCGAGCGCTTCAAGAAGTTCGAGTTGCTCCTGAATGACATCGTCTGCGTGCGTACGGGGGCGCAGCAACAACCCGCGCTCGTCGCGGGCCCGCAGGCCGGATGGTTGCTCAGTTCGAACGTTACGCGTCTGCGCGTACGCCCCGACGCCGTGATCGACCCTGTGTATCTCCATACCTACCTCGGCCTCCGGAACGCGCGGGAGTGGATGTCCCACCGTGCCGCAGCCACCGCGGCCCCCTCACTCAGCTCGTCCGCTCTCGGGCACCTGCCCGTGCGCTTCCCGCCGATCGAACAGCAGCGACAGTGTGCGCACCTCCTCGGAGAGCTCGGTCAACGAGCCGAGGCCTACGCCGCCTACGCGGCGGCCTTGGGCCGGCTGCGCGGCGAACTGGCCGAGCATCTGCTGCACGGCTCGGTCGAGCCGCTGTGACGGCCTGCCACTCACTGATTCCCTCTCCCCCTTCGCCCATGACCCCCGAATGGATTGAGTCCATGCCCGAATCCACAAATCGCTCCGTACCCACATGGCGCCTGTGGCTCGCGCTGTACGTCGCCTGCTCCCTGGTGGTCGGACTCGCCGTGAGCCTGGTGGTGCTCCGGTCGGGAGCTGACACCAGTGACCTTCTTCTGGCAGGGGGAGGAGGCTTCGCGACATCCTTCGCCCTGTGCCTCGCGCTTCCTGCGGCTGTACGAGAACTCAAGCGTCAGGACTGACCCGGATAGCCCGTCCATGCGGCTGAGCCCCGTCGGCAGGGACCCTCGGACCAGCGATCCGAGGGGCCCGTCGGCCAAGGCGCCCGATGCTGGTGAACGATGTGCTTCGCCGTGCTTCCGGCACCCAACAGCGATCACGCCGGCCGATCATCCACCGGGCAGGCCCGGCCCCAGTCGTTGGCGTGGAGGCGGCTTTCCGTGAGGACCCTGGGCTCCGTCGAGATTGCCCCAGGTGCTCCCCAAAGGCCCGGCCGACGCCCGGGCGGCGAATGTCTGGTGTGCGGGGTCGGCGGAACCGGGTAACGTCTTTGTCATGTTCTTCCAGCTGCTGATTTACGAGTGAGTGTGTGATGGGCCCCGCTGATGCCCTTCGACGTCGTCGCGCCTGTCTCCATCAATGAGTCCGTAGATCACTTCACACCACTACCGGGAGGACCAGTGACTGTGAGCAAGAACATCAACAACCCCGTGGGCATGGGTGGCGGGCAGCGCAAGAAGCTGTCCCGTGCCGAACGGCAGAACAACGGCCCGCACCGCAACCTCGACCGCCGGGGCGCCGCCGACCGGAAGGCGGAGCTGGTGCGCAAGATGCGCGAGAAGACAGCCGCGGCTGAGGACGCCCAGCAGACGGACGGCGACACCACACAGAGCTGACGCCGCCGTGGTGCGGCACCGCGCGGGGCACGGCCAGGTTGCCCGGAATACCCGAGACCTGGTTGCCACCACGGTGCTGCGCGAGTGGTGAGGAATTCCGGAATGGATTTGGACAACGCTGATCAAGGTTGGCTGCTTCCAACCGCCCGTTGAGCAGCATCACGACCTGCGCCTCGGGGCGGTGGTGCGCCAGTGGTGCGGGGTCCCGAAATTGGTCTAGATAACAAGAAAGGCCCCGGTCTCTGACCAGGGCCTTCTTCACGGAGTGGGTGACGACAATCGAACTCGTGCTCTGAGCTTGAGAATCACCCACTACTTGAGATCGACCGTCACTCGGACCTGCGCATATGTACGCCTCGGGGCGGATTCGCAAGGGGAGGCGACCCGTTGTTCACCTCTGCGACTGGCATGTTGTGGCACGGCTGGTCGCCTCTGGCCCCAAGGTGGTGTTTGTAAGCCGCACCCGCCCGCGAGTCGGCCCCGCTCCCGGGACAGCACTCGATGAGACGGCGATGTGGTGCCCAAGGGCGCCCTTCAGGCGCGGCGCCCGGTCCGAGAGCATCCTGCCCCGGGCAGGTCTGGCCTTAACTCTGGCCGCAGGCCCGAAGGCGGCCTCCCCTGCCCAACACCGATGACGGGGTATGCCGTCTGCCGGCATGCCCTGCGGTATCGCGGCCAGGTATGTACGTTCGCGGCTATGGACCGCCCGTGGTCTCCATCCGCTCTGGTGAGTGGCTGCGGGAAAAGCCCGTTCCGAGTTCCAGCGTGGCGCGGGATCAGGCACCGGGTCAGTCTTCGATGACCGGACGGACAGGGGAGAGGAATGGGTCCAGACGGACATGAATCTGGCCCCTGGCCATGACACGGACGCGAAAGGCACCCTGCCCCGGAGGGCCGTCGAGGTCGGCGGAGCGTTCGTAGAGCAGGCCCCACGAGCCGGGGAAGCGGGCAGCGACATGGTCCAGCAGGGCGTCCAGATCTGCAGCCTCGTCGCGGCGGCGATTCATCAGACCGTTGGCCAGGAGGAAGAACTCGCCGTTGTGAGTGTTCAGTACGACCTCACCTGTGGCCCAGTCGATCTCCGCGATCCGCGCCCTCAGTCCGGCGACACCTTCATCAAGGCCTCCGGCATCCGCCTCCTCAGGTGATTCGGCAATACCGAACCAGCCATGGAACTCGTACATTTTTCTCAATTCAGTTTGTCGGTATCGATTACGGGATCAACTCCGTAACGGCGTCCATATTCTTGCAACTTGGCTATCACGCCCGGGCCTGGTTCACCGTCGAAGTGAAAGTAGGGAGTTCGTCCGGATTGTATCGCATATTCGAAGGTGGCTTTTGCCTGATTTCGGAGGGCGCTTCCCATCTGCATTCCCTCCGGCTTCGACTGTGCGACGTACTCATCACTGATCGCGTCGATCTCCCGCCCCTTCGGATCGTGCTCGAACTTCACCCGGGACTCACCGCCGAGGCGCTCGGCGAGCGCGTCGGCGGCCGGGTCTGGTTTGTTTACTTTGACCAGACCGCCGAGGCCGCCGTTGTTTTCGTACGGGGCGAGACCGAGGGGGTCGCTCCAGGTATGGGGGTTGTGGACATAGGTCGAGGGGTTGGGCGCGGGGGCCAGGCCCAGCGGGTCGGGTGTGGTGTAGCGGGCGGTCTGGGGGTCGTAGTAGCGGTGATGGTTGTAGTGGAGCCCTGTCTCGGGGTCGTAGTACTGCCCGGGGAATCGCAGGGGCGTGTACGCGGATGCGTCCGCGTTCCATGTGGTGGTGCCCCACAGGGTGGTACGGCTGTGCCATGCGATGTCCCCGTGATCGGAGAGGAGCTCTGTGGGGGTCCCGATGAGATCGGTGGCGATGGCGAAGAATCGTGCGTCGATCTCTCGCCGATCAGCGATATCGGTGAGCCGCTCCGTCTGGGCGATGGGGGTATGACCCTGATGGTCCCAGGTCAGTGTGGTTTGGCTGAGGGCATCGGCCAGGGTGGTGGTCTGCTCCGCCAGAACTGTGCCGTCCCAGATGAAGTCGACGCGCTCCAGGACCGTTTTGTTGTCGGCGGCCAGCCGCTCTTTACGGGTACGCCGCCCCAGCGGATCGTATCCGTAGCGCCAGTGGGTTCCGTCGGGCGTGATGACCGCGACGAGTTGGTCATCCGCGTCGTAGGAGTAGCGCCAGGTATCGGGCTTTCTGGAGACCCTGCGCCGGGTACGCCGCACCAGCCGCCCGGCGCTGTCGTGTTCGTAATGATTCGCGCCGGCGCGAAGGACACGGTTGCCCGTGTACGTACGTGGCCCCCTGGCCTCCGTATCTGCGTGCCGAGTGGGCCAGGTTGCCGAGGTCTGGTTACCTCCTCGGTCATAGCTGTACGACTCGATCCAGTTGGTGCCGGCGACGGTGGTGACCCGCCCGATCTCATCGAGATCGAAGCGCCGCGGTCCGTGTCGCGTGTCGTCGGCGCCGATGAGATGGCCGTCCTCGCGATAGGTGTAGCTCCGGCGGCTCAGGCTCCGCCGACCGGCCAGGACTTCTTGGTTCGTGATGCGGCCCGACTCGTCTCTCATCGAGGTCAGGGCGAGCGTCTCCCCATATCGGCGCACTGACTCACGGCCGGACTCATCACGTGTGAAGGCCACTTCATGAGCGCCGGCCGTCAGTCTGGAGGTCCGGCCCGCCGCGTCGTACGAGTACGAGGTCACCTGTCCGCTGGGTGTGACTCGCCGGGTCCGGCGGCCGGTCGCGTCGTACGCGTAGGTGCTCGCCCGCCCATCGACCAACTCGGTCTTGACCTGCCCCATGCGGTTGTACTGATAGATCAGCTCGCTGTCGGGACTCGCGGCGCGGATCAGGCGTCCCACCGGATCGTATGTGTATCGCGTGAGGCGGTCGGTGGTGGACTTGGCGACCACTCTCCCGAGAAGATCGCGCTCATAGCGCACGGTCTCACCGTGCGGTCCAAGGCGGGCGGTGACCCGGCCCGCATGGTCGACCTGGTAGCTGGTCGTCCGCCCGTCGAAGTCGGTCTCGGTGACCAGCTTTCCGGCTCCGTCGTAGCCGTAGGACCAATTCAATCCCTGCGGATTGACCACTTGAGTGAGCCGCAACTCGGTGTCATAGGTGAGTTCGTAGCGCGCGCCGTCCGGATCGGTTCTCGCGGCGAGCAGGTCGAAGTGGGTGTACTCGAACCGAGTGATTCGGCCCACGGCATCCCGATGAGAGGTGCAATTTCCCTCACCGTCGTACGTCCATGTGTCCATTGCGCCGTCCGGCCCGCTGCGGCGAGCGAGCCTGCCCTCGACGGTCCACTCGAAGCTGGTCGTGGCACCGTCGGGCTGGACCAAGTCGGCAATCCGCCCGAAGGCATCCCTGTGATAGACGGTGAGTCCACCGGTCGGATCCTCCTGCCCGATGCGCAGACCGGCCGCGTTGGAGTGCAGCCGGGTCACCAGTCCCTGTGGGTCGGTGATGGAGGTGAGATGGCCCAGGGAATCGCGTGTGTAGCGGGTAACGCGCCCGGCCGGGTCGATGACGGACAGCCGGTTCCCGAAATCGTCGTACTCCTGCTGCCAGCAGGCCCCATCCTCCTGGGTGAACGCGACCGGGCTCCCGGCGGTGTTGTACACGGCGTGCGTGCGGGTGCCGTCAGGGCGGATCACGCTGGTGAGCCTGCCGCTGTCGTCATAGCCGAACCGTGTGACCGCACCAGTCGGATCGGTGCGGGTCAGCAGGCGGTTGTAACGGTCGTAGGTGGTGCGTATGGCCGCGCCGGTGGGATCGGTCTCGACGACCACCTGAAGAAGGTGGTTGACCGTGTACCGCCAGATCTTGCCGAGGGAGTCCGTGACCGTCGTGGTGCGCATTCCTGTTCGCGGATCGGGGTCCGAGTAGGTGAATTGCGAACGCAGATGGCCCGCAGCCCCGGTCTGATGGACGCAGCGGTCGCGCTCGTCGTAGGCAAAGGTGAAACGCGAGTCGTTGGTGTCGGTCCAAGCGGTGATTCGCCCGTCGGAGTCGTGCTCGAAGCGCAGCGGGATGCCCGATGACCGGGTGACCGAGGTGAGGTGTCCGTTCTGATATCCGTAGGCGACCAGCCTGGTGCCACCGGAAGAGTCGGTGCCATCGGTGCCATCGGTGTCTGGTGGGACACCACCCAGCCAGAGCGAGGTGATCCGGCCACTCTTCGTGGTGAATGTCAGCCGGTATCCGCCGGAGTGAAGGAGGGAGAGCGGTGCTCCCTCGTCGTCGTAGTCGGCCGTGATCGTGTTGCCGCTACGGTCCGCCATCTCGGCCAACGGTGCTACGCCGTCACCACCGGGTTCGGCGTCCGGGGGCGCCAGGAAATGCCGGATGTCGCCTGATTCCGGATCCGTGAGCGTGTAGCCACCGTCGCTGTTACGTTCCAGTGCCCACCGTGGACCGGCCTCCGCGAGCGCGGGCAAGCCCGGTACCGGATGAGGGAAGGCCAGCAGGAGATTGTCCTCGCCATGGAAGACCACACCCAGTGGATCCACCGTCAGGCGCTGGTCGATGGTTGAGGACCAGCAAGGGCCGAACCAGCGGCCCGCCCGGTACGAGGACTCGTAGTCCCGCCGGAACTCCAGAGGGAGTGCGCCGGGCAGGGAGACATCGGTCTGGGCGAGCAGTATGCGCCCTGTCGCGAAGTCCACCGGCTCTCGACCACAACACTTGTCCGTGGCCTTGCGGCTAGCGTCCGCGGCATTGTTCGGTCGTCGGGCGCCGTTGGCCAGGTCGGCGGCCTCTTTGGCGACCCGGGCGCCTTTGATGCCAGCGCCGGCGCCGCCGGTGGCGGCGGTCAGCAGCAGGTCGGGGACCGATCGGCCGAAGCCCTCGGCGGGGTCCTTCATGAAGGCGGTGATCATCTGCTTGCCGGCGCCCACGGGGTCGTTCGCGACCATGACGAGGCCGGCGGCCGTGTTGTTGAGCGCGAGGGCGTACTCGGCGGGGTGGGTGATGTTGTACGGATCTAGGGGGTTGAGGCTGCGGGCGAAGGTGACCAGCCCTGCGGTGCCCTTGACGATCCCCGCGCCGAAGTGGGTCCGCAGCACCTCGTACTCGGCCAGGCCGTCCGCCATCTGAGCGGCGTACGAGGGCTTCGGCGGGGCGGCGTCGCGTGCCGCCGCTACCGCGCCGCGGGCGGTCTCGGCGGCGGCGTTCCGCTGCCTGCGCGCCTCGGCGAGGAGTTCCTGGGCCTCCTCCATCCGTGCCCTGCCCGGGTCGGAGAACTCACCCGGCTTTGGCGGCAGGGACGACGGGTCCCGATTGTCGGCGGGCTTCGCGTTGTACTGGTCTGCGGCCCTGTTGTACGCGTCGACGCTTGCCTTGTGCGCGTCCAGAGCGTCCTCAGACGCCTTCGTCCCGGCCTTCCAGAGGTCGATCGCGCTCTGCGCCTGCCCCTGTGCCCACTCCACCGTCGAAGCGAAGGACTCCAGCGCTCCGGCGGCCTTCCCGAAAACGTCTGCGCCCTTGAACCACTTCGGCGGCTCGATCTTCACAGTGGTCCGGAACGCGTCCGCCATCTGCCCCTTGAGCGTGTCCGAATCCAGCCCCTCAAGTCCCAGACCGACATTGTCGAACGCCTTCTGGAGATCCTTCAGATGGGAGGCCGTCGAGCGGAGCTTCGACGGGGATCCGTAGACGAGTCTGGTCTTGTCCTCGCTCTGTCCGAGGTCGAGCTCGTCGACTTCCGCTCCCATGCGGTTGGCGAGGGAGCGTGACTTGTCCCGGACCCAGTCGGATCCCGATTCCCAGCCGATGTCGTCGAGCCGGTCGGCGGTCCAGCCCCCGGCGTCCTCGACCCGGTCGCCCACCCACGCGGTCCCCTTCTCGACCGCGTTCTCCACCGAATCCGGAGTGAGGTCACCAACGATGTCACCGATGCCCATGGATTCAGTTCCCCCCGTTGCCCTGCTGCTGTGCGGTCCGTTCCTCGGGTGAGGGTCCGAAGGCGTCGTCCACGGCCCGGTCGACCTGCTTCTGGTCCACGCCGACGAGACCGCTGATCGCACTCACCCGCTGCCCGCCCATTCCCTCGGTCAGCACCGCCCGGCTCGTGTCCTTCCAGGTCTGGCCGGCTTCTTCCCCCGCCCGGTCGAACGACTCCTGGCTGTAGTCCGGGTCCAGATAGTCGGGCTTGAGGACCTCACCCCACACCTGCTTGACGATCTCGTCCCCGGAGGCGTGCGGATTGCCCACGGCCGCGTTCACCGCGACCTTCAGCATGCCCTCGACATACCGTTCCTCCTCCCACACCAGCCCCGCCGCCAGCCCCAGCTTCGCCGCGATCGTGTTCGCGTCCTGGACCAGCGCTCGTACGCCCCACTCCCAGCGCTCGCAGAAGTCCTCGAAGTCCGTCGACAGTCCGTGGTGTCCGGCTTCCATCCCTGTCATCGACAGATCCGAGAGCCCCTTGCCCATCAGCGAGCCGGTGTTGGTGCCGAACTCGCTCAGCTCGGCGATCGCGGCTCGCAGCCCCGATGTGATCCGCTGGACACTCTCCGGCGAGACACCGAGATCCTCCGCCCCGCCGCCCATCAGCCCCGGCCATCCGCGTCCACGGCGACCACGTCCGGCACGATGGCCGCGACCGGCGGAAACAACATCGCCCCCTCTCCGTCCGCGACATTCACCGCGACACCGGCCGGCACCCCCAGCGCCGGAACCACCTCATCCAGCAGCCGAGCCCCGCGCACCTTGGCGAACTCCCACGACCGCCCCGCCTCCCCACGCGCCGCCGCGAACCGCGCCAAAGCCCCCTCGTCCGTGAAAGCGCACACCCACCGCACCCCGCCGTCCACAGCCCGCCGCCAGCCACAGGCACCAGCACGAGAGTCCGCCGCAACTCCCCCACCAATGCCCGCGGATCCCCCACCCCCGCCCGCCGCTCGGCGATCCGCTCCGCCAACCCCGTATCCATCACGGAACCCCCTCCGGCTCTCGACCCCACAAGCACCGTAGGCCCCCGCCGGGCAAGGTCGCCAGGAAACCCATAGACGAGCGGGTCGCTTTCCCCGGCTCGACGAGACAGGGCAGTGCGGAGTCCTGTGGCGCGATCATTTTCGCCACTGGGTACGCAACGGGCACACTGCCCGGAATTGGTCTGGACAACAAGAAAGGCCCCGGTCTCTGACCTGGGCCTTCTTCGTGGAGCGGGTGACGAGAATCGAACTCGCGCTCTGAGCTTGGGAAGCTCATGTTCTACCATTAAACTACACCCGCACGCGGAGCCGAAGATCGGGAACCGCAGTGCGCTTACTCTACCTCATCGAAGACCCCCGGCGAAGGAAGCCGCGGGGTCTTTGTGTTGTGGCGGACGGTACCGCGGGTGCGGGGGGCGGGAGTTGGGGCATAGCGTGGAGGGGGGAGTGGCGGGTGCGAGGGGGGCGGGGGGATGGCCTAATGTGGGGGTTCGTCCGCATTTGTTGGGGAAGGGACCCGATGGACTTGATGGAGCGCACCGTCGTCCGTTGTGCCGAAGGGCACGTGTTCGCGACCGCCTCGTTTCCGATGCAGCAGCTGGGGGCCGGGAGGATCGGGCCGGCCAGGCTCGTTCGGTGTCCGAGGTGTGCGCGGTTGCGGAGTGTCGTGCCGGTGGCTGTAGGGAAGTGAAAGGGGAGCGCACGGGCGTCCGGTTCGTTGGGGTCCGTGCGCTCTGCGTATCCTCGGGGGGTGCTTCTCTCAGACAAGGACATCCGGGCCGAGATCGACGCCGGACGGGTACGCATCGACCCGTTCGATGAATCCATGGTGCAGCCGTCGAGTATCGACGTGCGGCTCGACCGCTACTTCCGGGTGTTCGAGAACCACCGGTATCCGCATATCGATCCCGCCGTGGAGCAGGCCGATCTGACGCGGACGGTGGAGCCGGAGGGGGACGAGGCGTTCATCCTGCATCCGGGTGAGTTCGTGCTGGCGTCGACGTACGAGGTCATCGGTCTGCCGGACGATCTGGCGTCCCGGCTGGAGGGGAAGAGCTCCCTCGGGCGGCTCGGGCTGGTGACGCATTCGACCGCCGGGTTCATCGACCCGGGGTTCTCGGGGCATGTCACGCTGGAGCTGTCGAATCTGGCGACGCTGCCGATCAAGCTGTGGCCCGGGATGAAGATCGGGCAGCTGTGTATGTTCCGGCTGAGCTCGCCGGCGGAGTTCCCGTACGGGAGTGAGCGGTACGGGTCGCGCTACCAGGGGCAGCGGGGGCCGACGGCCTCGCGGTCCTTCCAGAACTTCCACCGGACGCAGGTGTGACGATGAGCGCTGTACGCGAGAACCTGACCTACGAGACCTTCGGGACCGCGGTCCGCGAACTGGCGCAGAGCATCGCCGACGACGGCTTCGAGCCGGACATCGTGCTGTCCATCGCCCGCGGTGGGGTCTTCGTCGCCGGTGGGCTGGCCTACGCGCTGGACTGCAAGAACATCCACCTGGTGAATGTGGAGTTCTATACCGGGGTCGGTACGACCATGGAGATGCCGGTCATGCTGGCGCCGGTGCCGAACGTGATCGACTTCTCGGACAAGAAGGTCCTCATCGCGGATGACGTCGCCGATACCGGCAAGACGCTGAAGCTGGTGCACGACTTCTGTCTCGACCATGTGGCCGAGGTCCGCTCGGCCGTCGTCTACGAGAAGTCCCACTCGCTGGTGAAGTGCGAGTACGTGTGGAAGCGCACCGATGAGTGGATCAACTTCCCGTGGTCGGTGGAGAAGCCCGTCGTACGCCGCCAGGGGCAGGTTCTCGACTCCTGACCCTCGCGGGGGCGGGACCGGGGGACCGGCCCCGCCTCAGATCGTGCCGAGCTTGATCAGTGACAGCAGTGCGAGGAGCTGGATCGCCGACGCGCCCAGGGCCTTCGGCCAGGGCAGGTCGTGCGACTTGCTCACCATCGAGGTGAACAGCGCGCCCGCCGCCAGCCAGGTCGCCCAGCCCAGGAGCTGGACGAAGGAGTTCTGGCCGCCCAGGAAGAGGGCGAAGAACAGCCGTGGCGCGTCCGTCAGCGACATGATCAGCATGGAGAGGCCGACGGTGGGCTGCCAGGCGCCGGTGCCGCCGAACTGGCGGGCCAGGGTGTGGGTCACCGCGCCCAGGATCATTCCGCCGATGACGAAGGCGACCGCCGTCATCAGGACCGCGGGCACCGCCGACGACAGGGTGGCGTTGATGACCTCCTGGCGCGGCTCGTCGAGGCCGAAGATCGCCAGCGCGCCGTAGAGGAGCGTCACCACCAGCGCCGGGCCCCAGACCGGGTAGTCCCGCATCTGGAGGAAGGTCTGCGCCGGTCGGGTGACGATGCCGCTGAGCAGCTGCTTCCAGTGCAGTCGCGGGCCCGTCGGCGCGGGTGCGCTGCCCGCCTGGTACGTCGCGCCCTGGCCGTACGGGTCGTCGACCGTGAATGCCCGGGTATGGCCCGGGTTGTCGGCCGCGTACGGGTCGTGGTGCGGGTTGGGGGGCGCGTTGTGCGGCGCGTTGTGGGGTGGGGCGTACGAGGGGTCGTACTGCGGGGCGGGCGCCTGGTGCTGCGGCCCGCCGTAGTACTCCGGCTCGCCGTAAGCGGGCTGCTGTCCCCCCTGGTAGCCGCCCGGCTGGGGCCAGGGCTGCTGCTGTCCGTACTGCGGGGGCGCGCCCTGGGGAGGCCCCTGCGGCGCCCCGCGTCGGGGGCGCTGCTGCGTGCGGTTGTCCCGGCCGCGTCCGATCCTGAATCCAGCCACGCTCTCGAAAGTACCCCGTTTCGGCAGATCACGACTCCACCGCAGGGAGGAGCGGGGGGCTTTGCGGCTGACCTGTGACATCCCCTAGGGGGATGCGAGGTGGATCCGGAGGGGGCCCGGCCGGGCCCCCTCCGCGTGTTACTTGACCGGCTCCGGCTCCGGGGCGCCCTCGGGCTCTTCCAGGGGCTCCGGGTCCGACGGCGGGGTCTTCACCGAGTCGAGCAGCAGCTGGGCCACGTCGACGACCTTGAGGGACTCCTTGGCCTTGCCGTCGTTCTTCTTGCCGTTGACCGAGTCCGTCAGCATCACCAGGCAGAACGGGCACGCGGTGGAGACGATGTCCGGGTCGAGGGAGAGCGCCTCGTCGACGCGCTCCTCGTTGATCCGCTTGCCGATCCGCTCCTCCATCCACATCCGCGCGCCGCCCGCCCCGCAGCAGAAGCCGCGTTCCTTGTGGCGGTGCATCTCCTGCTGGCGCAGGCCGGGGACGGCCGACATGATCTCGCGCGGCGGGGTGTAGACCTTGTTGTGGCGGCCCAGGTAGCAGGGGTCGTGGTACGTGATCAGGCCCTCGACCGGGGTCACCGGGATCAGCTTGCCCTCGTCGATCAGATGCTGGAGCAGCTGGGTGTGGTGGATGACCTCGTACTCGCCGCCGAGCTGCGGGTACTCGTTGGCGATGGTGTTGAAGCAGTGCGGGCAGGTCGAGACGATCTTCTTCGACCACTTGGGCTTCTTGGTCGCCTCGTCCTCGTCATCCTCGCCGAAGGCCATGTTCAGCATGGCCACGTTCTCCTGGCCGAGCTGCTGGAACAGCGGCTCGTTGCCCAGCCGGCGGGGCGAGTCGCCGGTGCACTTCTCCTCGCCGCCCATGATCGCGAACTTGACGCCCGCGATGTGCAGCAGCTCGGCGAAGGCCTTGGTGGTCTTCTTCGCCCGGTCCTCCAGCGCGCCCGCGCAGCCGACCCAGTAGAGGTAGTCGACCTCGGTGAGGTCCTCCAGGTCGCGGCCGACGATCGGGATCTCGAAGTCGACCTCCTTGGTCCACTCGACGCGCGCCTTCTTCGCCAGGCCCCAGGGGTTCCCCTTCTTCTCCAGGTTCTTGAGCATGGTGCCCGCCTCGGACGGGAACGCGGACTCGATCATCACCTGGTAGCGGCGCATGTCGACGATGTGGTCGATGTGCTCGATGTCGACCGGGCACTGCTCGACACAGGCGCCGCAGGTGGTGCAGGACCACAGCACGTCCGGGTCGATGACGCCGTTCTCCTCCAGCGTCCCGATCAGCGGGCGCTCGGCCTCGGCGAGCGCGGCGGCGGGGACGTCCTTGAGGGCCTCGGCGGACGCCAGCTCCTCGCCCTCCATGTTCTTGCCGCCACCGGCGAGCAAGTAAGGCGCCTTGGCGTGCGCGTGGTCGCGCAGGGACATGATCAGCAGCTTGGGGGAGAGGGGCTTCCCGGTGTTCCAGGCGGGGCACTGGGACTGGCAGCGGCCGCACTCGGTGCAGGTGGAGAAGTCGAGGATGCCCTTCCAGGAGAACTGCTCGACCTGTGAGACGCCGTAGACGTCGTCGTCGCCCGGGTCCTCGAAGTCGATCTCCTTGCCGCCGCTGGTCATCGGCAGCAGAGCGCCGAGGGCGGGCGCGCCGTCCGCGTTCCGCTTGAACCAGATGTTGGGGAAGCCCAGGAAGCGGTGCCAGGCGACACCCATATTGGTGTTGAGGGAGACCGTGATCATCCAGATCAGCGATGTGCCGATCTTCACCGCGGCGGCGAGGTAGATCAGGTTCTGGAGGGTGTTGGTGTCCAGCCCGTCGAAGGCGGCGACCAGGGGGTACGAGACGAAGTATGCGGCCTCGTAGCCGTCCACGTGGTGGATCGCGCCTTCCAGACCGCGCAGGACGAGGATCGCGAGACCGATGGTGAGGATGACGTACTCGACGAAGTACGCCTGCCATGCCTTGGAGCCGGTGAACCGCGACTTGCGGCCCGCCCGCGACGGCAGGTTCAGCAGCCGGATCGCCATCAGGACGAGGATGCCCACGACCGTCATCACACCGATGAACTCGGTGTACATCTCGAACGGCAGCCAGCCGCCGATGACCGGGAGCATCCACTCGGCCTCGAAGAGCTGGCCGTACGCCTGGACCAGCGTCGGCGGCAGGGTCAGGAAGCCGATCGCGACGAACCAGTGGGCGAAGCCGACGATGCCCCAGCGGTTCATCCTGGTGTGGCCCAGGAACTCCTTGGCCAGGGTGATCGTGCGCTGCTTGGGGTCGTTCACGCGGCTGCCCGCGGGGACCGGCCGGCCCAGTTTCACGAAGCGGTAGATCTGCGCGACGGCTCGGGAGATGAGCGCGACGGCGACCACGGTCAGGACCAGCGACACGACGATCGCGGCGAGCTGCATTTCGGGCTCCTCGGGCCTGCGAGGGGGACGGTCCGGGACGACCGTACTACTAAGCGGTAACTTAATGGTTTCGGCCCGACACTACCCACTTCTGACGCCGCACTGTAGCCGCGCGGCCGGTGATCTGTGTCGCTCAGGCTTGCCTCAGTCCCTGCGGGTGCGGTACGCGCGCCGGGCTCACGCCCGCGGCCGGGTGGGCCGGTCTGCCGCGCCGGAGGACGGGGAGCGTACGGGCCATGATCGCCAAGTCGAGGCCGAGCCAGTGCTCCCGTACGTAATAGAGGTCCTGGACGGCCATCTCCTCCCAGGGCATTCCGGACCGGCCGCCGATCTGCCAGAGGCCGGTGATTCCGGGGCGTACGGCGGTACGGGCCCGCTCCGCGCCGGCCGTTACCCGGTCCACGGGCAGTGGGCGCGGGCCGACCAGGGACATCTCGCCCCGGACGACATGGATCAGCTGGGGCAGCTGGTCCAGGTAGTGGCGGTGCAGAAAGCGGCCCGTCCGGGTGCCGGGCGCGACCCGGAACGTAAGCATCCGGAACGGTCGTCCGTACGCGCCCGTACGCGCCCGCCCGACCAGGAGGGGGCCGCGCGAGGAGACGGCCACGGCGATCACGAGCACCGGCAGGGCGGGGGCGAGAAGCAGCAGCAGAAGGGTGCCGCCCAGGAGATCGAGGGCGCGCTTGGAACGGGACATCGTCTTCTCCCGCCGGTGGGGGTGGGGCAGGGGGAGGGGGTGGTTTGGGATGGTTCGGGGATTGTGGGGGGATCTGGGGGGTTCATGGAGTTCGTGAGGGATGACTGTGGCAGAAAGGGGGTACGGGGGCGGGTGCGCCACGCCTGACGGGGTGCCGGGAGCCCGGGGTGCGGATAAGCGGGGGATAAAAGTTGAGTGTGCTCGACTCAGGTCTGTTGACGGAGGCAGAGGTGTGGGGCATCCTTGAGTCAGTTCCACTCAAGTAGTCAGCTGGAGGAATTGACATGGCACGTGCGGTCGGCATCGACCTGGGCACGACTAACTCCGTCGTCAGCGTTCTGGAGGGCGGCGAGCCCACCGTCATCACCAACGCCGAGGGAGCCCGGACCACGCCGTCCGTCGTCGCCTTTGCGAAGAACGGTGAGGTGCTGGTCGGCGAGGTCGCCAAGCGCCAGGCGGTCACCAACGTCGACCGGACGATCCGATCGGTCAAGCGCCACATGGGCACTGACTGGAAGATCGAGATCGACGGCAAGAACTTCAACCCGCAGCAGATGAGCGCTTTCATCCTGCAGAAGCTGAAGCGCGACGCCGAGGCGTACCTGGGCGAGAAGGTGGCCGACGCGGTCATCACCGTCCCGGCGTACTTCAACGACTCGGAGCGCCAGGCCACCAAGGAGGCCGGTGAGATCGCGGGCCTCAACGTCCTGCGCATCGTCAACGAGCCCACGGCCGCGGCCCTCGCGTACGGCCTGGACAAGGACGACCAGACGATCCTCGTCTTCGACCTCGGCGGCGGCACCTTCGACGTGTCCCTGCTGGAGATCGGCGACGGCGTCGTCGAGGTGAAGGCCACCAACGGCGACAACCACCTCGGTGGCGACGACTGGGACCAGCGCGTCGTCGACTACCTGGTGAAGCAGTTCCAGAACGGCCACGGTGTCGACCTGGGCAAGGACAAGATGGCCCTCCAGCGCCTCCGCGAGGCCGCCGAGAAGGCCAAGATCGAGCTGTCGTCGTCCACCGAGACGTCGATCAACCTGCCCTACATCACGGCCTCCGCCGAGGGCCCGCTGCACCTGGACGAGAAGCTCACCCGCGCCCAGTTCCAGCAGCTCACCTCCGACCTGCTGGACCGCTGCAAGACCCCGTTCCACAACGTCATCAAGGACGCGGGCATCGCCCTCTCCGAGATCGACCACGTGGTCCTGGTCGGCGGCTCCACCCGGATGCCCGCGGTCGCCGAGCTCGTCAAGGAGCTGACCGGCGGCAAGGAGGCCAACAAGGGTGTGAACCCCGACGAGGTCGTCGCCATCGGCGCGTCCCTCCAGGCCGGTGTCCTCAAGGGCGAGGTCAAGGACGTCCTCCTGCTCGACGTCACCCCGCTGTCCCTCGGTATCGAGACCAAGGGCGGCATCATGACCAAGCTGATCGAGCGGAACACCACGATCCCGACCCGTCGCTCCGAGATCTTCACCACGGCCGAGGACAACCAGCCGTCGGTGCAGATCCAGGTCTACCAGGGCGAGCGCGAGATCGCGGCGTACAACAAGAAGCTCGGGATGTTCGAGCTGACGGGGCTGCCCCCGGCGCCGCGCAACGTCCCGCAGATCGAGGTCTCCTTCGACATCGACGCCAACGGCATCATGCACGTGACCGCCAAGGACCTGGGCACGGGCAAGGAGCAGAAGATGACCGTCACCGGCGGCTCGTCGCTGCCGAAGGACGAGGTCGACCGGATGCGCCAGGAGGCGGAGCAGTACGCGGAGGAGGACCACCGCCGCCGCGAGTCCGCCGAGAGCCGCAACCAGGGCGAGCAGCTCGTGTACCAGACCGAGAAGTTCCTCAAGGACAACGAGGACAAGGTCCCCGGCGAGGTCAAGACCGAGGTCGAGACCGCGATCGTCGAGCTGAAGGAGAAGCTCAAGGGCGAGGACGGCGCCGAGATCCGTACGGCGACGGAGAAGCTGGCCGCCGTCTCGCAGAAGCTCGGCCAGGCGATGTACGCCGACGCTCAGGCCCAGCAGGCCGCCGCGGGCGACGGTGCCCCGCAGGGCGACGCCGGCCAGGCCAAGGCCGACGACGACGTCGTCGACGCCGAGATCGTGGACGACGAGAAGGACACCAAGGGTGGTGCCGCGTGACGGAGGAGACCCCGGGTTTCGACGAGAAGCCCGACGTCCCCTCCGGCGCCACCTCTGACGACGCCGCCGAGTCCGCCGCGCCCTCCGAGAAGGAGGGCACGGCGGCCCCGGCAGGGGACGCAGCACAGTCCGCGGGCCTGACGGCCGAACTGGACCAGGCACGTTCGGCACTCGCCGAGCGCACCGCCGACCTCCAGCGGCTCCAGGCCGAGTACCAGAACTACCGCCGCCGGGTGGAGCGGGACCGCGTCACGGTCAAGGAGATCGCCACGGCGACCCTCCTGACCGAGCTGCTGCCCGTGCTCGACGACATCGGCCGCGCCCGGGACCACGGGGAGCTGGTCGGCGGATTCAAGTCCGTCGCCGAGTCCCTGGAGACCGGGGTCGCCAAGATGGGCCTCCAGCAGTTCGGCAAGGAGGGCGAGCCCTTCGACCCGACGATCCACGAGGCGCTGATGCACAGCTACGCGCCGGATGTCACCGAGACCACGTGCGTCGCGGTGCTCCAGCCGGGGTATCGCATCGGCGAGCGCACCATCCGCCCCGCGCGGGTGGCCGTCGCCGAGCCCCAGCCGGGTGCCGGACCCGCCGCCAAGGAGGGCGCGGACGACGAGTCCGAGCCCCAGCCGGGCGCCGAGGCCGGTGGCCGCAAGGCCGACGGCGAGGAGAGCGGTGGCCCGGAAGAGGGCTGACGCACACGGAGGCGTACGCGTACGGAGCGTGCGCGACACCGCCCGGGAGGAGGGACGTCGATGAGCACGAAGGACTTCGTCGAGAAGGACTACTACAAGGTCCTCGGCGTCCCCAAGGACGCCACCGAGGCCGAGATCAAGAAGGCGTACCGGAAGCTCGCCCGCGAGTACCACCCGGACGCCAACAAGAACGACACCAAGGCGGAGGAGCGCTTCAAGGAGATCTCCGAGGCCAATGACGTACTCGGCGACGCCAAACGGCGCAAGGAGTACGACGAGGCACGCGCCCTCTTCGGCAACGGCGGCTTCCGGGCGGGTCCCGGCGGCGCCGGCGGCAACACCTTCAACTTCGACCTGGGCGACCTCTTCGGAGGCGCCCAGGCCGGAGGGCAGGGCGGTGGCGCCGGCGGCTTCGGCGGCGGGCTCGGCGATGTGTTCGGCGGGCTGTTCAACCGGGGTGCCGGGGGGACCGGCACCCGGGTCCAGCCCCGCCGCGGCCAGGACGTCGAGTCCGAGGTGACGCTCAGCTTCACCGAGGCCGTCGACGGGGCCACCGTCCCGTTGCGGATGTCCAGCTCGGCGCCGTGCAAGGCGTGTTCGGGCACCGGCGACAAGAACGGCAACCCCCGGGTCTGCCCGACCTGTGTCGGCACCGGACAGGTCTCGCGCGGCGGCAGCGGCTCCTTCTCGCTCACCGACCCCTGTGTGGACTGCAAGGGCCGCGGGCTGATCGCCCAGGACCCCTGCGACGTCTGCAAGGGCAGCGGGCGCGCCCGCTCGTCGCGCACCATGCAGGTACGGATCCCGCCGGGCGTCTCCGACGGCCAGCGGATCAGGCTGCGCGGCAAGGGCGCCCCGGGCGAGCGCGGCGGAGCCGCCGGTGACCTCTATGTCGTCGTCCATGTCGGCGAGCACCCCGTGTTCGGCCGCCGGGGCGACAACCTGACGGTCACCGTGCCCGTGACCTTCACCGAGGCCGTGCTGGGCGGCGAGGTGAAGGTGCCCACGCTCGGCGGTCCGCCGGTCACCCTGAAGCTGCCTCCGGGCACGCCCAACGGGCGTACGATGCGGGCCCGCGGCAAGGGCGGCGTCCGTAAGGACGGCACCCGCGGCGATCTGCTGGTCACCGTGGAAGTGACGGTTCCGAGGGATCTGAGCGGCAAGGCGAAGGAAGCGCTGGCGGCCTATCGCGAGGCCACCGCGGACGAGGACCCGAGGGCCGAGCTGTTCGAGGCCGCGAAGGGAGCATGAGGACGATGGACGGAAGGCGCCGCAACCCCTACGAACTGACCGACGAGTCACCGGTGTACGTGATCTCGGTGGCCGCCCAGCTCTCCGGGCTGCACCCGCAGACGCTCCGGCAGTACGACCGGCTCGGCCTGGTCTCCCCCGACCGTACGGCCGGCCGGGGACGGCGCTACTCCGCCCGGGACATCGAACTGCTCCGTACGGTGCAGCAGCTGTCCCAGGACGAGGGCATCAACCTCGCCGGGATCAAGCGCATCATCGAGCTGGAGAACCAGGTCGCGGCGCTCCAGTCCCGGGTCGCCGAGCTGTCGGCGGCGGTCGAGGGCGCGGCGGCGGCGATGCGGCAGCGCGAGTCGCAGGTCCATGCCTCGTACCGGCGCGATCTGGTGCCGTATCAGGATGTGCAGCAGGCGAGCGCGTTGGTGGTGTGGCGGCCCAAGCGGGCCGGCGAGTAACCCGGCCGTCCGTCGCGCCTCGTGCGCCTTTCGAGCCCCCGTCGGGCCGCTCCCCGGAGCGCCCGCGGGGGCTCGGTCGTTCGCGCTGAGGGTTGCCGGTGCGAATCGGCGCCCCCTGAGGGGTGTCCCCGAGGGCGTACGCCCCGGGCGCTCATGGAGGGGCGCACGCTCCGTCCGGTTCCCGCCGCAGTCCGCCGGGGGCCGCGGGGCCGGGTGAACGCGGCCGTCCGCGCCCCCGGGACACCGCGGTGACCGGATTCTTGCGGCTCACCGCTCCCGTGCGGATCGGTACGGAAGCGGGGAGTCACCGCGGTGCGGGTGCGGGTCCGGACGCTGGTGCTGGTGCGTCAGTCGGCGGCGGACGGCGGATGCGGCGGGGTCGGCGGGGTCGTGGGCTGGGTCTCGTGTGCGAGGATCCCCGACTGGGCGATCAGAAAGCCCAGCTGGGTACGGCTGCCGCTGCCCAGGGAGGACCCCAGCTTGGCGATATGGGCCCGGCAGGTGCGGACGTTCATGCCGAGGCGGCGCGCGATCGCCTCGTCCACATGGCCCTCGACCAGCAGCTTCGCGATCGACCGCTGGACGCCGGTGACGCCGTTGAGATCGGGGCCGTACGAGATCGGCTCGTCCCACGGCAGGCCGTGCAGCCAGAACTGCTCGAAGACGCCGACCAGATAGTCGACGATCCCCTTGTGCCGCAGCTCCAGGGCGAACAGCCGGTCGCTGCTGGCCGGGATGAAGGCGACCTTGCGGTCCACGATGATCAGCCGGTCGATGATCTCCTCCAGCGTGCGGACCTCCACCCCGGACGGGCCGACCTTCTCCATATAGGAGAGCGTGGCGGGGTGGTGACGGGCCGTGTGCTGGTAGAGCGTCCGCATCCGTACGCCGCGTTCGATCAGCGGCTGGACGCGGCGCAGGGCCTTCTCCAGCGAGTGCGGCTGGCGGCCGCTGCCCGGCTGGACCGTGAGAAGCTCCTCGGTGCAGTCGGCGGTGACCTGGTCCAGCGTGGCGTTGATGCGGTTGAGGCCCTCCAGGACGGTGATGCCGTCCGGTACGGACGACGACTGGGCCGTGATCGACAGAAAGGGTTCGAGGGCGTCGGTGAGGGCGACGGTCCGCCGGCGGCGGTCCTGGATCTCCCTCTCGATCGGGTGAATCAGTTGTGCCAGTGCCGTGGTGGGAGCAACCGGGCGGAGCCACTGCGCGTCATACGGGTCCGGATCGAGTAGCGCGAGGTCGTAGAGACAGGGTGTGGATTCGGCCTCCAGCCGGGACAGACGTCCGGTTCTCAGGGCCGTGATGTAAAGACTCTTTCCCGCCTCGCACAACTTGCCGTCTGAGTGAGGGTGTCCGAGTTCGCCCCCATGAGACGTCATATGTACCCCCTCATGTTCCTGCATTACAGGAACATGATGCCTGCCGTCGCTGGTGCAAGCGTTCGGAGTGAGACATCGTCTTATGCGCGGGGGAGGAGGAATGATCAAATGAGGTGGAGATCACCCATGTCTAGGACGCTACGTGCGCTATGTGCTCTTGCCTTGGCGGGCGCCGCGCTGGGTGCGGCTGCATCCGTCGGCGAACCCTCCTGGGAGCGCGTCCCCGTCGCCGTCTCGGCGGCGGACCAGGGTGAGCCCTCGTGGGAGGTCGTAGGACCGTTCGCGGCAGCGGGCGAGCCTTCCTGGGAACTCACCACCGCACCCGCTTCCGAAGGTGCGGACGCATGACCGTTCCACCGGACGACCGGTCCTTCCGGCGCGAGATGGCCACGGCCTACCGCTCTGGGTGGCACTTCATCGATCTCGTCACGGCCATTCCCCACCGCGGCGATTCGTTGATGGTCACCCTGTTCGGCGAGCCCATCGTCGTGGCGCGCGAGGAGGACGAGGACGTACGCGCCTATCGCTGCCTCCGGCGGCCGAGGGGTGCGCCGCAGCCGGTCCGCTGCGCCATCCGCTACGGAATGATCTTTGTCAATCTCGACCAGCGCGACCACCAGCTGGCCGAGCCCGATACCGACACCACCCGAGCCACCCCCCGCAGTGCCTGAGCGATTCCCCCGTCGTTCCAGATCGCTCAAGCACTATCCCCCACACAGCGGCGCCATCGCGGACCTGAAACGCGATGGCGCCGCTGTGCGTCCGCATTCGGACGGGTGAGTTCCGGATATCGCCGCGCCTTTTCCGCCGGGGTCGGGTGTCGGTGGGCGCCGATGGGCCTCGTACGGGTCAGGCGCGGGTCGGGTGCGGGCCGGGTGCGGGTCAGGCGCGGCCCAGGGCGCGTTCCACCGCGATCTCGATCACGACCCGGTCCGGGTTGGGCTTCGGGGTGCGCCCGTACCGCTCGGCGTACCGCCGTACCGCGTCGGCCACGACGTCCGGCTCGGTGCTGACCCGGGCCCGGCCCTCCAGCGTCGCCCAGCGCCCCCGGTCGAACTGGCAGACGGCGACCCGCGCCCCCGGCTCCGTACCGGCCCCCGCGAGCACGTTGGCGACCTTGCGGCTGCCCTTGTTGGTGATGATCCGGGCGAGACCGGCCTCGGGGTCGAAGGTCACCCCGACCGGGACGACGTGCGGGGAGCCGTCCGGGCGGGTGGTCGTCAGGGTGCACAGCTGGTGCTCGCGCCAGAACGCCAGGTAGCCGGGGGTCAGCTCGCGCAGATCGGTGATCGCCATACTTCCCAGGGTAGACGTGGCTCCGTGCGGCCCGGATTTCGTTGAATCGTCTTCTTGAGTGGAATAGACTCAACTTTGTGCAGGTTGTTTGAGTCAGAGTTAACGAGGGGCGGCCGGAGACGGCCGATGAGCCCTCGCGACCGAGACCCGCCGGTCCGTGGGACACCCGTCGCACGGACCGCCCCCGCGACCCCGACCTGCGAGGAGGAGTAGCCGCACGTGGACGCCGAGCTGACCAACAAGAGCCGGGAAGCCCTCAACGCCGCGACCAGCCGGGCGGTGTCGGCCGGCCATCCCGATCTGACCCCCGCGCATCTGCTGTTGGCTCTTCTGGCGGGGTCCGACAACGAGAACATCATCGATCTGCTGGTGGCCGTCGAGGCCGACCAGGCCGCCGTCCGCGGCGGGGCCGAGCGGATCCTGGGCGGGCTGCCCAGCGTCGCCGGGTCCACCGTCGGCCCGCCGCAGCCCAACCGGGAGTTCCTCGCCGTCCTCGCGGACGCCGCCGAGCGGGCGAAGGAGCTGGGTGACGAGTTCCTCTCCACCGAGCATCTGCTGATCGGCACCGCCGCGAAGGGCGGCCAGGCCGGTGAGGTGCTGTCCGCGCAGGGCGCGACCGCGAAGAAGCTGCTGGCCGCGTTCTCCGCCGCGCGCGGCGGCCGCCGGGTGACCACCGCGGACCCCGAGGGGCAGTACAAGGCGCTGGAGAAGTTCGGTACGGACTTCACCGCCGCCGCCCGTGAGGGCAGGCTCGACCCGGTCATCGGCCGGGACCAGGAGATCCGCCGGGTCGTGCAGGTGCTGTCGCGGCGTACCAAGAACAATCCCGTCCTCATCGGCGAGCCGGGTGTCGGCAAGACCGCCGTCGTGGAGGGGCTCGCCCAGCGGATCGTCAAGGGCGATGTCCCCGAGTCCCTGAAGAACAAGAAGCTGATCTCCCTCGACCTCGGCGCGATGGTGGCCGGCGCCAAGTACCGGGGCGAGTTCGAGGAGCGGCTGAAGACCGTCCTCTCCGAGATCAAGGAGAGCGACGGCCAGATCATCACCTTCATCGACGAACTGCACACCGTCGTCGGCGCGGGCGCGGGCGGCGACTCCGCGATGGACGCGGGCAATATGCTCAAGCCGATGCTGGCCCGCGGTGAGCTGCGGATGGTCGGCGCCACGACCCTCGACGAGTACCGCGAGCGGATCGAGAAGGACCCGGCGCTGGAGCGCCGCTTCCAGCAGGTGCTGGTCGCCGAGCCGACCGTCGAGGACACCATCGCGATCCTCCGCGGACTCAAGGGCCGGTACGAGGCCCACCACAAGGTCCAGATCGCGGATGCCGCGCTGGTGGCCGCCGCCACCCTCTCCGACCGCTACATCACCTCCCGGTTCCTGCCGGACAAGGCCATCGACCTGGTCGACGAGGCCGCGTCCCGGCTCCGGATGGAGATCGACTCCTCCCCGGTCGAGATCGACGAGCTCCAGCGCGCCGTGGACCGGCTGCTGATGGAGGAGATGGCCCTCAAGAACGAGTCCGACGCGGGTTCGCGCCAGCGTCTGGAGAAGCTCCGCCGGGACCTCGCCGACAAGGAGGAGGAGCTGCGCGGTCTCACCGCCCGCTGGGAGAAGGAGAAGCAGGGCCTCAACCGGGTCGGCGAGCTGAAGACCCGGCTCGACGAGGTCCGCGGCCGGGCCGAGCGGGCCCAGCGCGACGGCGACTTCGACACCGCGTCCAAGCTGCTGTACGGGGAGATCCCGGCGCTGGAGCGGGAGCTGGCCGAGGCGTCCGAGGCCGAGGCGGAGGCCCGTACCGACACCATGGTCAAGGAGGAGGTCGGCTCCGACGACATCGCGGACGTCGTCGGCTCCTGGACCGGGATCCCCGCCGGGCGGCTGCTGGAGGGCGAGACGCGGAAGCTGCTGCGGATGGAGGACGAGCTGGGGCGGCGGCTGATCGGCCAGTCCGAGGCCGTACGGGCCGTCTCCGACGCCGTGCGCCGGACCCGGGCCGGGGTCGCCGACCCCGACCGGCCCACCGGCTCCTTCCTCTTCCTCGGCCCGACGGGCGTCGGCAAGACCGAGCTGGCGAAGGCGCTGGCGGACTTCCTCTTCGACGACGAGCGGGCCATGGTCCGGATCGACATGTCCGAGTACGCGGAGAAGCACAGCGTCGCCCGGCTCGTCGGCGCGCCCCCCGGCTATATCGGCTACGAGGAGGGCGGCCAGCTCACCGAGGCGGTGCGGCGGCGCCCGTACAGCGTCGTCCTGCTCGACGAGGTGGAGAAGGCGCACCCGGAGGTCTTCGACGTACTGCTCCAGGTCCTCGACGACGGGCGGCTCACCGACGGACAGGGCCGTACGGTCGACTTCCGCAACACCATCCTGATCCTGACGTCGAACCTCGGCAGCCAGTACCTGGTTGATCCGCTGACCTCGGCGGAGCAGAAGAAGCAGCAGGTCATGGAGGTGGTGCGGGCGTCCTTCAAGCCCGAGTTCCTCAACCGGCTCGACGATCTGGTGGTCTTCTCCGCGCTCGACCGGGACGAGCTGAAGCACATCGCGGAGCTCCAGGTCGGCCGGCTGGCGAAGCGGCTCGCGGAGCGGCGGCTGACGCTGGAGGTCACCCCGGAGGCGCTGGAGTGGCTCGCCGACGAGGGGAACGATCCCGCGTACGGCGCCCGCCCGCTGCGGCGGCTGGTGCAGACGGCGATCGGCGACCGGCTGGCCCGGGAGATCCTCGCGGGCGAGGTCGGCGACGGCGACACCGTACGGGTGGACCGCTTCGAGGACGGTCTGATCGTGGGCCGGGCGACACCGTCCGGATGACCCGCTCCCTCCGGGGTGCCGGCCGGGCCGTGACGGTGCCCGGACCCGCCCCGGAGGGGGGTTGCGGTGCCCGCCCCGCCATGGGGGAGGATGGCGGCATCCGTACGAAGGGAAAAACAGGGTGACCATCGATCCGTCCTCGATTCCGAATTTCGGGGGCCAGCCCCAGCCGCAGGCCGCTGGACCGGCGGGCCCCGTCGTTCCCGACCAGGACCTCGTCAAGCAGCTTCTCGACCAGATGGAGCTGAAGTACGTCATCGACGACGAGGGCGACCTCGCCGCGCCGTGGGAGGAATTCCGTACGTACTTCATGTTCCGCGGCGAGGGCGACCAGCAGGTCTTCTCCGTCCGGACCTTCTACGACCGTCCGCTGGACGTCGACAACCGCAACCTGATCCTGGAGAAGATCGACGACTGGAACCGCCGCACCCTGTGGCCCAAGGTCTACACCCACCTCCACGAGGACGAGGAGGGCGGCGCGTCCGTCCGGCTCATCGGCGAGGCGCAGATGCTGATCGGTATGGGCGTCAACCTCGACCACTTCGTCTCGTCGACGGTGAGCTGGGTCCAGGCGTCGATGGAGTTCGACAACTGGTTCGCCACGGAGATGGGCTTCAAGCCCGCGGACGACGAGAGCAAGCCCGACGAGGCGTGAAGATCCGCCGGCTCTGCCGCCCCGCGCCTCAGAGCGCGAACGGCGACAGCGTCAGCAGATACGTCCCGTAACCGAACGAGAGCCCGGCCAGGCCGGCGATCACGACGATCGCCGCCCGCGGCCGGGCTTTCGTCAGTGCGAGCGCGAGCGGCAGCAGCAGCGGGAACGCGGGCAGCAGGAACCGCGGCTTGGACTCGAAGAAGCCGGACCCGCCGACGGTGATCAGAACCAGCACCGCGGTGTACACGAGCAGGGCGGCGGGCGGCCGGCCCAGCACGAACAGGACGAACAGCAACACGGCGGCGAGCACGATCAGCAGCGCCATGGTGAGCGGCAAAACGGCGGGCCGCAGCACGATGTCCCGGACGACGCGCGCCGAGCCCGCGCCGAAGTCGAAGGTCGACGTCCAGCCGCGTTGTACGGCGAAGTAGCCGCCGAGCGGATCGCCGGTACGGAACCCCACCCACAGGACGTAACCGCACCAGCCGGCGGGGGCGAGCGCGGCGGCGGCCCACAGGCGCGGGTCCCGCCGGGGGTTCGTCACGGGCCGCCCGCCGGTTCCGGGTGACGTGCGGTTCCGGCCGCCGGTTCCGGGTGACGTGCGGTTCCGGCCGCCGGTGCCGGGCGCTGTACGGTTCCGGCCGCCGCGCGCGATCTCGTACGCGACGACGCAGAGCACCGCGGCGGCCACGGCGATCCCGTTGGGCCGCGAGAGCCCGGCGAGGACGGCCAGGGCGCCCGCCCACAGCCAGCGGCGGGTCAGCAGCGCGTACAGCGCCCAGGCGGCGAAGGCGGTCAGCAGCGGCTCGGTGTACGCCATCGTCAGCACCACCGAGTGCGGCATCAGCCCCCACAGCAGCACCAGCAGGGTCGCCACGCGGCGGCCGTGCAGCCGCTCGCCCACCGCGTAGATCCCCACGGCGGCCACCAGCCCGGCCGACCAGGAGACCAGCAGTCCCAGGCTGCCGCTCGTCACCCCGGGGACGAGCGACGAAAGCCCCCGGACCAGCGCCGGGTAGAGCGGGAAGAAGGCGAGATCGCTCTGGACCGCGCCCGGCCAGGTCAGTACCCGGCCGTAGCCGTGCTCGGCGATCAGCATGTACCAGTCGGCGTCCCACGCCCGGCCCAGGATGGCCCTCGGGGGCCGTCCGATGTGCCACGCCCAGCCGCTCATCAGCAGCAGCCCGGTCAGCCGCGCCGCGGCGAACAGACCCACGGCGGGCGCCGCGCGCCGCAGGGCGAAGGACAGCGGGTCGGGGGTGGCGGGCGCCGGGGTCTCGGTCTCGGTCTCGTCGAAGGTCGTCTCGGCGGACAGGGGGACACCTCCGGGCGCGGTTCATCTCTCCGATCTCCGAGACAACATGCGGCGCGGCGGGGGGCGTGGCGAGCGTTCGGGCGGCGACACGCCCGGGTGGCGGGGGGTTCTCACCCGTCCGGGGGGCGTGCCGTTGCCCGGCCGGGGGCTCCCGGCGTCTCGCGGCGGGGACGGCGCGGAGCGCCGACCGCGGGCCGGGCGGGTGGCGGCTCGTCGCGCGGTTCCCGGTGTCCCTGCCCCCCCGTCAGGCCGACAACCGCTTGAGCCGGGTCACCGCTTCTTCCAGGACATCGTTCCGCTTGCAGAAGGCGAAGCGGATGAAGGGGGCGCCGCGGGACGGGTCGTCGTAGAAGACCGCGTTGGGGATGGCGACCACGCCGTGGCGGCGGGGCAGCTCGCGGCAGAAGGCGAAGCCGTCCGTCTCGCCGAGGGGGCGGATGTCGGCGGTGATGAAGTACGTGCCCGCCGGGCGGTGCACCCCGAAGCCCGCGTCGGTGAGCCCGGCCGTGAGCAGGTCGCGGCGGGCGCGCAGGGACGAGCGCAGGTCGTCGTAGTACGTCTCCGGCAGCCGCAGGGCCTCCGCGATCGCGTACTGGAAGGGGCCTCCGGAGACGTAGGTCAGGAACTGTTTCACCGTGCGGACGGCTGTGACCAGCGGGGCCGCCGCGGTGATCCAGCCGACCTTCCAGCCGGTGAGGGAGAACGTCTTCCCGGAGCTGGAGATGGTGACGGTCCGCTCGCGCATGCCGGGGAACGCGGCGATGGGGTGGTGCTCGCCCTCGAAGACGAGGTGTTCGTAGACCTCGTCGGTGACGACGAGCAGATCGCGGGCGACGGCGAGTTCGGCGATCGCGGCGAGTTCGGCGCGGGTCAGGACCGTACCGGTGGGGTTGTGGGGGGTGTTGAGGAGGAGGACACGGGTGCGGTCGGTGACGGCGTCGCGCAGTTCGTCCAGATCGAGGTGGTACGTACCGTCGCGCGGCCGGAGGGTGACCGGGACCCGCCGGCCGCCGGCCAGCGCGATACAGGCGGCGTACGAGTCGTAGTACGGCTCCAGGGCGATGACCTCGTCCCCCGGTTCGACGAGTGCGAGCAGTGCGGCGGCGATGGCCTCGGTGGCGCCCGTGGTGACGAGGACCTCGGTGTCGGGGTCGAAGGAGAGGCCGTAGCGGTCGCGTTGGTGGTCGGCGATCGCGTGCCGGAGTTCGGGGACGCCGGGTCCCGGCGGGTACTGGTTGCCCCGGCCGTCGCGTACGGCGCGTACCGCCGCCTCGCGGACGGACTCGGGCCCGTCGGTGTCGGGGAACCCCTGGCCCAGGTTGATGGCGCCGGTCTCGGCGGCCAGGGCCGACATCTCGGCGAAGATCGTGGTCCCGAAGCCCGCGAGTCCGCGGTTGAGCAGGGGGCGGGGCGTCGGACCCGCCGCCGGGCCCGGTGTGCTTTCGTCCATGGTCGGCATGCGGTCATCCTGGGCCGAAGCTCTGGACTTGCTCAAGTCGGCTTTCGCGTGTGGTGGGGCGGGGCATGCCGGATACGGAGAAGCTCGGAAGGAATGGTGAAAGTCATGGGGGTAGTCCTGGGGGTCGCCGCGGTCTTCGCGCTGGCGTGGTTCCTCATCGTGGCGCGCCGGGTCGGTCAGGGCCGTTACGACCGGTCGCCGCGCCGGAACGGTTCCGGGGACGGCGGCGGCGGGGGCTGGTCCGGCGGTGGGGACTCCGGGCACAGCTGCGGCGGCGGAGGCGGCTGCGGCGGGGGGAACTGAGCCCGGCGAGGCCCATGAGGCACGGCCCATGGGGCCCGACGGCGGAAACGGCTGACACGGGGCAGCCGATCCGCGAACCGGAGGCACCTGGCGGGGGAAACCTCTCCCGCCAGGTGCCGAAGTCGTTCCGGGGGCAAGGGTGTTGGCGTGGGGAGGGTGCGGGGAGGGTGCCGCGAGAGCGCCGAGGAGGTTCCCGTCATTCGATACTACGTGCGGATTTTCTTGAACAGGTGAACCGCAAGGACACCCAGGGGATGGAAACCCCGCCAACTTGGGTAAAAACGCTGTGAGCCCCGCGTACTTCGTGATTCCGTTGACGATGGAACCTGTTGGAACCGTCCAGCCTCCGGGCCGGCGCCTCGGGCCCGATCAGGCGTGCCCTCTTCCCTTCCGCCCCTGCCGCCCAGGGCGCCCTCAGGTCCCCATGACCACCGCCGAAGCGTGTTTGCGGAGCCGATCCATGCTCACCACCCTCCATACCGCCTACACAGATACCCGAGCCGACGACCTCGCCTGGGCCCTCGGGCGGGAACCCCTTCCCGCCCTGGCCGTGCTCGATCTCGAACTCTCCGGGGCCAAGCTCCAGCTCAGACTGCTCGGCGCTTCCCATCAAGTGCTGCTGGAGGAGGAGCAGGGCACCTGCTCCGAGACCGTGGCCTGTATGCCGGGCAGCAGAACGCCCCTGCCGCTGGGGGTGTCCGAGCGGCTCGGCGTCTGGGAGTACGAGTTCGCCGCCCGCGTCGAGACGCTGTCGGAGGGGTCGTTCGCCGGGCGGGCGCAGGAGCTGCTCGCCCTGGTAGCCGACCATCCGAACTCCCTGGCCGGAACGTTTCCGGGCGATCCGCACGCCTTCACGGCGATGATGGCCCAGCGGCTCGGCCGCCAGGTGCTCTGGCGTACCTGGCACGCCTATCCGCAGGAGGGCCGGCTCGTGGTCACCCGTACCCGGGTCGGTGTGCCCGTGCGGAGGGCGAAGGCCGCGTGCTGCCCGGAGCAGGTGCTGCTGTAGGGCCGGTTCGATGGCCCATGCAGGGTTTTGCGTCGTTCGCGAGCTGTGCACGCTGTTGATGGGTTTGCCTGGTTCGCGTGCGCGCTTACCGGATGAACCGGGGGCGCGCATAGGAGGCGGGCCGCTTTCGCGCTCCGGATGCACACGTGTGGGTGACAAGCTGCATGCGGGCAGTGACGTAGCGTTACCGCATGATCGACCGGTCGCCGCAGTTGTCCCCGCCGCCGGCCGTGCTGCCGCTGCCGGTGCGTCCGGACGCGGGCCGGTTCCTGGTGCTGCTGGGTGTCTTCGTCTGCGCCGCCTGCGGGCTGGTGTACGAGCTGGAGCTGGTGGCCCTCGCGTCGTATCTGATCGGGGACTCGGTCACCCAGGCGTCCGTCGTGCTCTCCCTGATGGTCTTCGCGATGGGCATCGGCTCCTTGCTCGCGAAGCGGCTCCGCTGCCGGGCGGCCGTCGGCTTCGGGGTGCTGGAGCTGGCGCTCGCCCTGGTCGGCGGCTGTTCGGCGATGGTGATGTACGCCAGCTTCGCCTGGCTCGGCGAGTCCAGGACCGTCCTGGTGGCTTTCTCGCTCGCCATCGGTGTGCTGATCGGCGCCGAGATCCCGCTGCTGATGTCGCTGATCCAGCGGATCTCCCGGCGGGACGCGGAGGGCACGGTCGCCGATCTGTTCGCCGCCGACTACGTGGGCGCGCTGGTCGGCGGGCTCGCGTTCCCGTTCCTGCTGCTGCCCTGGCTCGGGCAGCTCACCAGCGGACTGCTGACGGGCGCGGTGAACGCGCTGGTCGGCGGGGCGCTGGTGCTCTGGCTCTTCCGCCGCGATCTGACCGCCCGCTCCCGGGGCTGGCTGCTGCTCGCCAACGCCCTGGTCCTCGCCCTGCTGGCGACGGCGACCGTCCTGGTCGGCGACTTCGAGAAGGCGGCACGGCGGGCGCTGTACGGGGACCGGGTCCGGGTCGCCGTCCAGACCGGGGTGCAGGAGGTCGTCCTGACCGGTGACGCGACCGGCCCGCCGGATCTCTTCCTCGACGGCAGGCTGCGGGTCAGCGGACGGGACGAGTACCGCTATCACGAAGCCCTGGTCCATCCGGCGATGAACGGCCGCCACCGCCGGGTGCTGATCCTCGGCGGCGGCGACGGGCTGGCCGCCCGGGAGGCGCTGCGCTATCCGGACGTGGAGTCGGTGACGATCGTGGAGCTGGACCCCTGGGTGGTCCGGCTCGCCCGGACCGACCCGGCGCTCGCTGCGCTCAACGACCACGCCTATGAGGACCCGAGGGTGCGGGTGGTCACGGCCGACGCGTTCGCCTGGCTGCGGGAGCCCGGCAGCGGGGTGCCCGTGGCGTACGACGTGGTCCTCGCCGATCTGCCCGATCCGGCCTCCACGGAGGGCGGCAAGTTCTACTCCCAGGAGTTCTACGGGCTGGTCGCCGGGATCCTGGCGCCGCAGGGGCGGCTCGCGGTGCACGCGGGCCCGCTGGAGGGCCGCCGGCGGGCCTACTGGACGGCGGAGGCGACCCTGCGCGCCGCCGGGTACGGGACGAGCCCCTACCGGGTCGGTCCCGGCGGGCCCCCGGCCGCCGGGCGGGGCGGTAACGACCGGCTCAACGAGGACTACGAGGCGCTGGGCGCGGAGTCGGCGCCGGAGGACTGGGGGCTGCTGCTGGCCGTGCCGGGCGGCCGGGCGCCCCGGCTGAATCTGGGCCCCGACGCGCCCGTGCTGCGGTCGCTGACGGACGCCGATCTGCTGGCGGACGCGTGGGACGCGGAGCGGACCCGGCTGCCCGGGCTGCCGCCGTCGACGCTCGTCCATCCGCGCTACAGCGGCTGAGGCGGCCGGGATCGGGGGCCGGACGGGGCAGACGGCGGAGGGAGCCGTGGGTAGGCTCGGTTGCCATGGACCATGAGGTGTTCGTTCCGGTTCCGGCCGAGACCGTACGGCGGCTGCTCGGGGACCCCGTGAGGGCGGCGCGCTGCGTCCCCGGTTTCCGGGAGGACGACGCCCCCGATGCCGCCGGTGACGCCCCTGATGGCGCCGCCGATGCCACCCTCGATGACGGCGAACTCGGTGTCGCGGCCCCCGGGGGCTGGGGCGTCGGGGGGCGGCTGAAGGTCCGGGTCGGCAACCTCACCATCACCTACCGGGGCACCCTCCGGGTCGCCGGGCTCGACAGTGTGTTCACGGTGGAGGGCAACGGTACGGAGGCGCGCGGCGACGGCTCCGTGAGGTTCGCGCTGACGGTGCGTACGACGGCGGACCAGGGCGGCACGACCCTCGCCTTCTCCGGCGGCACCCGGGCCGAAGGCCGGCTGGCCGAGGCGTCGGACGCGGCGCGGGAGTCGGCGGCGCGTCGTCTGCTGGACCGTTTCGCCGAGGCGCTCGCGGCGGAGGCGGCGAATACCGACCCCGATGCCGATACTGCTGCCGCTGCTGCTGCTCATGATGAAGACGATGACGGTGTCGTGGTGGACGACGAGGGCGACGAGGGTGACCAGGGTGAGGAGGGCGGGGCCGGGTACGGGACGGTCGTACCGCCCGTACCGCCGCCCGGGCTCGCGGACGGGATCTCCGGCGCGCTGTCGGGACCCGTCGGCGACGAGCCGGTCGCGGAGGCCGCGCACGCCCGGCGCACCATGATCGGCCGCAGCGCCGAGGAGGTCGACCACTCCCCGCCGCGCGGCCGGTACGCGCCCAGGCCCGCGCCCGACGCGGGCCGTGCCGGGCCCCCGCCGCGCTGGCTCGTCCCCGCCGCGGCGGTGGCGCTCGCCTCGGCTGTCGTCGTCTCCCGCGCCCTGCGCCGGCGGCGGAGCACGTAGACGCGTAGAGCGGACCCGGCACGATCCGGAGCGCCCCGTTAGGGTCGGGGGGTGATCAGCAGTGATGAGGGTGTCCGGCTGCGCGCCGGCGATGTCGAGGTGGGGATCGCTCCCCGACACGGGTGCCGGGTGACGAACCTGGTCATCGGGGGGACGGAGGTGCTCCGCCAGGGCGAGCGGTACGGCTCGTTCCCCATGGTCCCCTGGTGCGGGCGGGTGGACCGGGGCCGGTTCCGTAACGGAGCCGTACAGCATCAACTCCCGGTCAACGCCGACCCCCACGCCATCCACGGCACCGGGCGCGACACCGCCTGGCGGACCCGGCGGGCCGATGACACGGGCGCGGTGTTCACCTACGAGCTGGGCGATCCGTGGCCGTACCCGGGACTCGTTACGCAGGTCTTCGAGCTGACGGAGTCGTCGCTCACCACGACCATCGCCGTCGAGGCGCAGTCGGACTCGTTCCCCGCGCAGGCGGGCTGGCATCCGTGGTTTCTGCGCACCATCGGCGGTGTGGACGCGACGCTCTCCTTCCAGCCCGCGTGGCAGGAGGAACGCGGCGCCGACCATCTGCCGGCCGGCCGCAGGATCGATCCGAAGCCGGGGCCGTGGGACGACTGCTTCGGGATGCCCGACGGGGTGGCCGCCACCCTCACCTGGCCCGGTGTGCTGGAGCTCGACGTCACCAGCCGGGCCGAATGGGTCGTGGTCTACGACGAGCAGCCGGAGGCGATCTGTGTGGAGCCGCAGTCCGGCCCGCCGAACGGGCTGAACACGCTGCCCCGGCTCGTCACCCCGATCGATCCGCTGGAGGTCTCGACGACCTGGACGTGGCGCCGTCCGTGAAGGGGGGCCGGTGCGGCGTTCTAAGCTCGTGGGCATGACTGACGTACGCGCTGACCTGCTCCAGCAGATCAAGGACAAGGCCGTGGTGCACGGCAAGGTGACCCTCTCCTCGGGCATCGAGGCCGACTACTACGTGGATCTGCGGCGGATCACGCTCGACGGCGCCGCCGCCCCCCTCGTCGGGCAGGTCATGTCGGAGCTCACCGCCGACCTCGACTTCGACTGCGTCGGCGGGCTGACCCTGGGCGCCGACCCGGTCGCGACGTCGATCCTGCACGCCGCCGCGGCGCGCGGGCGGCGCGTGGACGCCTTCGTCGTCCGCAAGGCCGCCAAGGCGCACGGGATGCAGCGCCGGGTCGAGGGGCCCGACATCAAGGGCCGCCGCTGTCTGGTGGTCGAGGACACCTCGACCACCGGCGGGTCCCCGCTGACCGCGGTGGAGGCCGTACGGGAGGCCGGGGGCGAGGTCGTCGCGGTGGCCACGATCGTGGACCGGGCGACGGGCGCGGGCGAGAAGATCAGTACGACGGCCG
This sequence comes from Streptomyces sp. NPDC059248, assembly GCF_042753905.1. NCBI lineage: Bacteria > Bacillati > Actinomycetota > Actinomycetes > Kitasatosporales > Streptomycetaceae > Streptomyces > Streptomyces sp. NPDC059248. The sequence continues at coordinate 99,538 of NZ_JBHYZV010000001.1, forward strand.
GGGTGCCGTATCTGTACGCGTACTCCCTCGACGAGCTGGGTCTCGACTGATCCGGTGACCGGTCCGGCGGCCGACTCGGTGACTGATCCGGTGATCGAATCGGTGACCGATTCGGTGGCGGGCCGGGTGACCGATCCGGTGGCCGTGGCCGCCTCCCGGCCGGCCGGGAGGCGGTCGGATCCGTCGCGGTACCCGGGCTGACCTGCTCGGGGGACAGCTCGTACGTATGCCCGCAGACCGGGCGGCTGCCCTCTTCCCGAGTCTGCGAAGATAGGGGCCGACGATGACGTCGCCCCAAGGTCAGGGCCCCGCACATACGCAGAACCGCAGACATCCAAGGAGCGGACAGATGCCCATCGCAACTCCCGAGGTCTACAACGAGATGCTCGACCGGGCGAAGGCGGGCAAGTTCGCCTACCCGGCCATCAATGTGACCTCCTCCCAGACTCTTCACGCGGCCCTGCGCGGCTTCGCGGAGGCCGAGAGCGACGGCATCGTCCAGATCTCCACCGGTGGTGCCGAGTTCCTGGGCGGCCAGCACAGCAAGGACATGGTCACGGGCGCGGTCGCGCTCGCCGAGTTCGCGCACATCGTCGCCGCCAAGTACGACGTGAACATCGCGCTGCACACGGACCACTGCCCGAAGGACAAGCTGGACACGTACGTCCGTCCGCTCATCGCGGTCTCCGCCGAGCGTGTCGCGGCCGGCCGGAACCCGCTCTTCCAGTCGCATATGTGGGACGGCTCCGCCGAGAACCTGGCCGACAACCTGGCCATCGCCGCCGAGCTGCTGCCGCAGGCCGTCGCCGCCAAGATCATCCTTGAGGTCGAGATCACCCCGACCGGTGGCGAGGAGGACGGTGTCACGCACGAGATCAACGACGAGCTGTACACCACGGTCGACGACGCGCTGCGCACCGCCGAGGCGCTCGGCCTGGGCGAGCAGGGCCGCTATCTGCTGGCCGCCTCCTTCGGCAATGTCCACGGCGTCTACAAGCCGGGCAATGTCGTGCTCCGGCCCGAGCTGCTGAAGGACCTCCAGCAGGGCGTCGGCGAGAAGTACGGCAAGACCGCGCCGTTCGACTTCGTCTTCCACGGCGGCTCCGGCTCCACCGTCGAGGAGATCGCCACCGCGCTCGAGAACGGCGTGGTGAAGATGAACCTCGACACGGACACGCAGTACGCGTTCACCCGGCCCGTGGTGGCGCACATGTTCCAGAACTACGACGGTGTCCTGAAGGTCGACGGCGAGGTCGGCAACAAGAAGGCGTACGACCCGCGGACCTGGGGCAAGCTGGCCGAGGCGAGCATGGCCGCGCGCGTGGTCGAGGCGTGCGGGGCGCTGCGTTCGACGGGTACCCGGATCAAGTAGTCCGACCGGTACCCGGATCACGTAGGCGGATCGGATCACCGACCGCCGCCGAGGCCCGGCACTCCTTCGGGGGTGCCGGGCCTTCGTCTGTGCCGGCCCTGGTCAGGGGGGTGTTCACGCGGTGTGTGCGGGCGATTCTCACCCGGTGTGTACGGGCGATTCGCGGGTTGTCCACAGGGGTCGCAGGGTCGGCGGGGCGCTGGGATGATCCGGGTATGGACGCGGAAGCGGGCGGTGGCGACGAGGGTGTGACCGCGGGACGGGGCGGCGCGGGCGGTTCCGTGCCGGGCGGGGCCGCCGGTGGTTCGGTGCCGGACGGGGCTGCCGGTGGTTCCGTGCCGGGCGGGGCTCCTGCGGCCGGAGGCGCCGGGGACGGGGACGGGGCCGCGGGCGGGGTCAGGCTGTCGTCGGCGATCGGGCGGTGGGTCGTCCTGACGACGGTCCTCGGCTCCAGCATGGCCCTGCTGGACTCGACCGTCGTCAATGTCGCCCTGCCCCATATCGGCGACGACCTCAATTCGGACCTGGCCTCCCTCCAGTGGACCGTCAACGCCTACATGCTGACCCTGGCCGGGCTGATCCTGCTCGGCGGCGCGCTCGGTGACCGCTACGGGCGGCGGAAGGTCTTCGTCGTCGGGGTGGTCTGGTTCGCGCTGGGGTCGCTGCTGTGCGGGATCGCGCCGAACGCCGGGTTCCTGATCGCCGCCCGCGCCTTGCAGGGCATCGGCGGCGCGCTGCTCACCCCCGGATCGCTGGCGATCATCCAGGCGAGCTTCCATCCGGACGACCGGGCGCGCGCGGTAGGGCTGTGGTCCGGCTTCGGGGGTGTGGGCGCGGCGATCGGGCCGTTCGTCGGCGGCTGGCTGGTCGACGGACCCGGCTGGCGGTGGATCTTCCTGATCAATGTGCCGCTCGCCGCGATCTGTGTGCCCATCGCCCTGAGATACGTCCCCGAATCCCGCGACCCGGCCGCGCACACCGGTCGCTTCGACGTACTCGGCGCGGTGCTGGGCGCGGGGGCGCTGGCCCTGGTGACATATGCCCTGATCGCCGCCGAGTGGTGGGCGGGGGTGGCCGGGGTGCTGGTCGCGGTCGCGTTCGTCCGGGTGGAGCGGCGCGCCCCGGATCCGATGCTGCCGCTGAACATCTTCCGCTCCCGGATGTTCACCGTGGTCAATGTGGTGACGCTCTGTGTGTACGCGGCGTTCGGCGGCTTCTTCTTCCTGGCCGCGCTCCAGCTTCAGGTCGTCTCCGGGTACTCCGCGCTGGGCGCGGGGCTCGCGCTGCTGCCGACGACCCTGCTGATGCTGTTGTTCTCGGCGGCGTCGGGTGAGCTGGCGCAGCGGATAGGCCCTCGGCTGCCGCTGACGGTGGGGCCGTTGCTGTGCGCGGCCGGGATGCTGCTGATGCTGCGGGTGGGCCCCGACGCGTCGTACGCGGTGGATGTGCTGCCGGCGCTGATCGTGCTGGGCCTGGGGATGGTGACCCTGGTCGCGCCGCTGACGGCGACGGTGCTGTCCTCGGTGCCGACCTCGCGGGCGGGTATCGCCAGCGGAGTCAACAACGCGGCGGCACGGGCGGCCGGCCTGGTGGCGGTGGCGGCGCTGCCGCTGCTGGTGGGGATGGGCCCGGAGGCGTACCGCTCGGGGGCGCAGTTCGACACGGCCTTCGACCGGGCGATGCCGATCTGCGCGGGGGTGCTGGTGCTGGGCGCGCTGGTGGCCGCCTTCTGGATTCGCCGCCCCGAGGCGCCGTGCGCCCACCCCGAGTGCCGCGTCAACTGCGGGGTGGGTGCGCCGCCGCTGGAATCGGGCGGGGCGAAGGAGCCCCGGGCCCGGGGCCCGAGTGCCGCATGACTCGTGACTCGTGACTCGTGACCTGTGACCCGTGACCCGTGACCTGTGAGAGGGTCAGCGCCGCGCCGCAGGGACCGGCGTCGGGGCCGGGGCCGGGGCCGGGATCGGCGGGACCTCCGTGTGCCGGACCCGGTAGCCGCCCTCGGTCACCGGGGCGAAGGGCGCGGGGGCCTGGCAGGTGCCCGTACCGCCGACCTCGCCGTGACGGTCCGTACCGCCGTCGACATTGACGACGCCCCAGCTGAAACCGAGCCGCGACGGGGCGCCGCGCTCGCCCTGCTGGACGCTGATACCGATCCGCTTGCCGACCCGTTCGACGTTCGTCTCGCGGATGATCGCGGTGACGGTCGCCGTCTTCCCGCCCGTCGACAGGCAGTCGATATCGGCGACGGCCCAGCCCGTCTTCCCCGTCTCGGGGAGGTAGTGGCTGTAGCGGATCGTGCCCTCGGCGTCCGTCGGCATGCCGGTGGGCAGTCCCGGCAGCGGCCGGCTGTACGGCTTCGCCTTCGCGTCCACCTCGAAGCGGATGGTGTCCCGCGGCCGGAGCGTGAAATGGATCCGCCCCTTGCCCTGCACGCTCGCGGTGGGCCCCTTGCCCTTGCCGGTGGTCTCGTGCGCCGCCGCCGCCGCCGCCGTCGTCGCCGTCGTTGTGGCGCGGTGCTCGGGGGCGCCGGAGGCTGTGGAGGCCGTGGAGGCGCTCACCGTACCGGCGATCAGTGCCGCGGCGGTTGCGGCGACGGCGCCGGTACGGGTGGGGGTGAGGTGCTTCCGCATGGTGACTCCCGCTGGTGGAAGGGGGGTTGCCGGTCGATGCGAGAAGCTTCGCCCGCGGCCGCCGCTCCGGCCCATCCGCCGATCGGCAGAAAGCCGCGCGGCGGTACGCGGTATCTGTGCCGTGATCTGTGCCGTTCGGCGGAGGCGGGGCCGGAGGGGCGGGCTCGTAGGCTGATCCTCATCGACGGGGGACGGACGGAGGGGGAGCGATGCCGGGTGCCGACCTGCCCTGGAGCGCGCTGGTCGCGATACCGGCGGCCGTGTGCGCGGGCACGATCGGCTGGGCCGCGGCCCGGCTGTGGGCCGCCCGGCGTACCGGAGTCCCCGGTGCCGTACGCGACCGGCTCGCGCCCGTGACCGCCGGGTGCGCGCTGCTGTCCGCCGCCGCGTCGTTCGCCGTCCCGGTGACCCCCGGCGACGAGTCCCGGTCCCTGTGGAGCCTCGCCGAGGCCGCGCTGCTGCTGGTGCTGATCGCCGCCGTCGTCCGGCTCGCGCCGCGACGGCAGTTGCGGTACGCCGTACCCCTCGCCGCCCTCGCGGTGACCGTCTGGCCGGTGGCGTCCCTGACCGACGGGTCGGTGCCGGAGGTCGTGAGCGTGATGGTCTTCTGGCTGCTGCCGGTCGGCGCGGCCGCGGCGGTCGGCGGCTATCCGCGCCGGGCCGCGGCACGCCGCCGGGCCGCGGTCGACACGGCGCGGCGCGAGCAGCGGCTGCGGCTCTCCCGCGATCTGCACGACTTCGTGGCGCACGACATCAGCGGGATCGTGGTGCAGGCGCAGGCCGCGCGGTTCGTCGCCGCGTCCGACCCCGGGCAGGCACTGCTCGCGCTGGAGCGCATCGAACGCGCGGGGCTGAACGCGCTGGCGTCCATGGACCGTACGGTCGCGATGCTTCACGACGACGGTGATGCCGACGCCGGTACCGGTGCCGCCCCGCTGCCCGGACCGGACCGGCTGCCCGCCCTGCTGGCGGACTTCGGCACCGGAGGCACCGGCGGCACCGGCGGCACCGGAGGCGGGGTGTCCGGCGCGACGGACGCCGTACTGGACGTGGACGACGAGGCGCTGGCCGCCCTGACGCGGGAGGCGGGCGCGGCGGCGTACCGGATCGTCGTGGAGGCGCTGACGAACGTCCGGCGGCACGCGCCGGACGCGACCCGGGTGGTCGTCCGCGTCCACCGCGCGGCGGCCGGGATCGCGGTCTCCGTCATGGACGACGGCACGGGCGGCGGCGAACCCGGGCGCTTCCGGCTGCCGCGCCGGGCCCGCGGGGCGGGCGGTCTGGGGCTGCCCGCCCTCACCGAGCACGTCGCGGCGCTGGGCGGCACGCTCACGGCGGGCCCGGTCCGGGGGCCGTCCCCGGGGTGGTGTCTGACGGCCGTGTTCCCCGCCGCCGCCCCGAGGCCCTGACTCCACTTCCGTATCCCCAAGTCCCCACGAAGGGTTCGCCATGACGACCAGTGCCACGGCCGCCGATCCGAACGCCGGGCGGACCGGGCCCACCCGGATCCTGCTCGTGGACGACCAGGACGACATCCGTACCGGATTCCGGCTGATCCTCGGATCCCAGCCGGACATGACGGTCGTCGGCGAGGCCGCCGACGGGCTCACGGCCGTCGCCCTCGCCCGCGAACTCCGGCCCGACCTGGTCGTCGCCGACATCCGCATGCCGGGCCTCGACGGTCTGGAGGTGACCCGTCGGCTGGCGGGCCCCGGCGTCCCCGATCCCGTACGCGTTCTGATCGTCACCACCTTCGACCACGACGACCAGGTACGGGCGGCCCTGCGCGACGGCGCCTGCGGCTTTCTGCTCAAGAGGTCGGGGCCGGGGCTGCTGATCGAGGGCGTACGGGCGGCGATGTCGGGCGACGTCCTGATCAGTCCCCAGCTGACGGTCCGTCTTCTCCAGCCGTCCGCGGCGGCCCCGACGGCCCCGACGGCCCCGACGGCCCCGGCGGCTGTGGCGGTCGGCTCCCGGGGCGATTCGGCGTCACCGCTGACGGCGCGCGAGGCCGAGATCGTCCGCCTGGTGGCGGACGGTCTGACGAACGCGGAGATCGGTACGGCGCTCTTCATCTCCCCGGGGACGGTGAAGACGCATGTCGCCAACGTGCAGGCCAAGTTGGGTGTACGGAACCGGGTCGGCATCGCGGCCTGGCACTTCGACCGCGCGTAGACCGTGCGGGACCGTCCGGGACCGTCCGGGACCGTCCGGGACCGGTGTGTGAGCCGGGTCACGGGAACCCGCCGGCGGCGCCCGGACAGTCGACTGATGTGGACACCAACCAGAAGGATCTCCGGTCGCGGCTCCGTTCCGGTGACCCCGATGCCTTCGGGGAGCTCTTCGACACTTGCGCCCGCGCCGTCTACAACCACGCCTTACGGCTCACCGGGGAGTGGACGACCGCCGAGGACGTCGTATCCCTGACGTTCCTCGAAGCCTGGCGGCTGCGCGACCGTGTCGACCCGGACGGCGGCTCGGTCCGGCCCTGGCTCCTCGGCATCGCCACCAACGTCACACGCAACACCCGGCGCGCCGCGCGGCGGCACGCCGGAGCCGTCGCCCGGCTGCCCCGCCCCGATACGGAACGCGACTTCGCCGACGACGTCGCGGGGCGGGTGGACGACGCGGCCCGGCTCGCCCTCGTCCGCGGCGCCCTGGCCGCCCTGCGCCGCCCCGAACGCGAGGTGCTGGCGCTCTGCGTCTGGTCGGGACTGGAGTACGCCGCCGCGGCCGAGGCCCTGGGCGTACCCGTCGGCACCGTCAGATCCCGGCTGTCGCGCGCCCGGAAGAAACTCGCGCGCGCCGTGGGCGACGAGGCGGGCCGGGAACTCGGCCGCGCGCCGGGACAGATCAGCAGTGGACCCCGGTCCACCGACCACGATCTTCAGGAGGCACACCGATGACCACCCCCCGGCACCGGCCCGACGCGCCGACCCCGCCGCCGCCCGAGTGGGACCTGCCGCCCGGCCGCCACGAGGCCCTGCGGGCGCATCTGCTCACCGAGATCCACCGCTCCGCCGCCGGAACCGCCGACGACGCCGCCGCCGAAACCGACACCGACACGACTTCGGTACGGTTCCGGCGCCGCTGGACCCGCCCGGCCCTGACCGCCGCCGTCGCGGTCGTGGCCGCCGTCGTCACCCTGACCGTGCTGCCCGCCGACGGCGCGTCGCCGCGCGCCGCTTCCCCGGAGGCGGCGGCCCTGCTGGAGGGCGCGGCGCTCGCCACCAAGTCCCAGCGGCTGCCGGACGGCATCCGCGACGACCAGTTCGTCTATATCCGCAGCAAGGTCGGCTGGATGGCGTACACGGACGGCGGGGGGTCGGGCGAGGCGAGCGTCGTCGTCGATCCCGTACGGAAGCGGGAGGTGTGGCTCTCGATCGACGGCACCCGCCCGGGGCTGCTCCGGGAGCCCGGCGGGCCCGGCACCCTCGTCCTGGACCCCTCCACTCCGCACCCGAACAACACCGACTACCGCAATCTCCAGACGCTGCCGACCGACCCGGACGAGATGTTCCGGTGGCTGCGGAAGAACGCCGACGGCGACAAGCCCGTCGATCAGCAGACGTTCACCCTCGTCGGCGATCTGATCGGGGAGTCCCTGCTCCCGCCGGACGTGGCCGCCGCCCTCTTCCGGGCCGCCGCGAAGATCCCGGGCGTGGAGCTGGTCGAGGACTCCGTGGACGCGGCGGGCCGCAAGGGCGTCGCGGTGGCGCGGGAGGACGACGGCATCCGCGAGGAGCTGATCTTCGACCTGGCGACGAAGACCTATCTGGGCGAGCGCGAGGTCGCGGTGAAGGACCTCGGCCCCGGCCTTGAGGAGGGCACGGTCGTCGGCCGGAGCGCGATCCTGGAGCGGACCGTGGTCGACGCGGTCGACCAGCGGAAGCCCGGACTGGGCCCGAAGAAGGCCGACACGAAGAAGGCCGACACGAAGAAGACCACCCCGAAGACGGCGGACACCAAGTCGGCCCCGGTTCCCCGGAGCTGACCTCCGACACCCCGGGCCCGTGCGGAGGTGGGTCCCGCGTACCCACCGCCCGCGGTCCCGGGGGCGCCTGCCGTCCGCCCGGCCGCGAGCTCCGGCCGGGCCTCCACCTCCTCACGGCCGACACTGCCAAGTGTGCCCGGTGCGCCGAACGATGTCCCGGGGAGTTCGGTATCGGCGCCCCGCCCGGTGGGAAACCCCCGGGTACGGATGAGCACCCGTACTCATGTCCGAGGAATCGCGGCCCGGCATCGTGGAGGCATCGGGGACCCCGCACCCCCTCCGACCGGAACGAAAGGCACGATCATGGCGCGCTCCGCACGTCCCCGCTTCCCGAGGATCCGGGCCCTTCTGGAGCCCGCGGTCGACAACTGGCTGTCGCGCGGCTATCTCGCCGTCGTCGGGGCGTCCCTCGCCTTCTTCCTGTGGGCCGTGTACGTGGCGCCCGACCCCGGGTTCGCGGGGATCTGGCCGGTCATGGCCACCGCGCCGTTCGGTGTCGTGACCTTCCTGCTGCCGCTGCCCGAGTACGGGTCGTCCTTCTACTGGGTCAACCCGCTGGTCCTCTCCGCGGTGACCGTGGTGTCCGGTCTCGTCAACGCCTCCCTCCTCGGTCTCGTCGCCCGCCGGATCGGGTTCCGCGCGGTCCGTCCCGCCGCCTGACGGGCTCCCTGCCGGACCGGTGCGGGGCGTGGGGGAGACTGGGCGTATGTCCCTTCATGAGAATCTCCTCGGGGGTCCGCCCCCCACCCGGCTGCCCGACGAGTCCGGCCCCCGCGAGGCCCTCGCGGCCGGGACCCCGCCCGTGGAAGTCGCCGCCCAGTACCCCACCTCGTCGCTGGCCTGGGCCCTGCTCGCGGACGACGCCTTCGAGGCCGGGCGGGTCGTGGAGTCGTACGCGTACGCCCGTACGGGCTATCACCGCGGGCTCGACTCGCTGCGCCGCAACGGCTGGAAGGGCCACGGCCCGGTGCCGTGGGACCACGAGCCGAACCGCGGGTTCCTGCGGGCCCTGCACGCCCTCGCCCGGGCCGCCGGGTCGATCGGCGAGGAGGAGGAGTACGAGCGCTGCTCGCAGTTCCTGCGCGACTCGTCGCCGCTCGCCGCCGACACCCTCGGCTGACCGAGGCTGACCGAGGACGACACGGGCGGTGCCTCCGGGCCCGTACGGACCGCCCAGGACGGGCGTCCGTACGGGCCCGTACGTACGCCCGGCCGTGCGGGCGATACCTGGAGGGGACACGGGTCTCGGTCTAGGATTGCGGGTGGGGACCGGGGCTCCCACCCACCAACAGGAAGGGGCGGACCGCTACCCGGACACATCGAGGAGACGCGATGTCCCAGTCCGCCGCGCACGACCCCCCGGCGCGTGAGAACGCCGCGCCCGCCACATCTTCCGGTCAGGTCGCCGACGAGGCGCCGACCGTCGACTTCGCGGGGACCACCCCGTACGAGGACTACGTCCAGGCCGATGTCCTCACCCATCTCCAGCACCCCCTCTCCGACGACCCCGGCGAGATGGTCTTCCTCGTCACCACCCAGGTCATGGAGTTGTGGTTCACCGTCGTCGTCCACGAATGGGAGACCGCGACCGCCGCGCTCCGGCGCGACGACGTCCCCGTGGCGATAGCCGCCCTCAAGCGCTCGGTACGCGAACTGGAGGCGCTCAACGCCTCCTGGCGACCCCTCGGACAGCTGACACCCGCGCAGTTCAACTCCTACCGGGGCGCGCTCGGCGAGGGGTCCGGCTTCCAGTCCGCGATGTACCGGCGGATGGAGTTCCTGCTCGGCGAGAAGTCCGCGTCGATGCTGGTCCCGCACCGGGGCGCGCCGCGCGTCCACGCCGAACTGGAGAAGGCGCTGGCGGAGCCCAGCCTGTACGACGAGGTGCTCGGGCTGCTGGCCCGGCGCGGCAGGGCCGTCCCCGACGAGGTGCTCCGCCGCGACCCGGCACGCAAGTACGAGCCGCACGGCGCCGTCGAGGCGGTCTGGTCGGAGATCTACCGCGATCCGGACCGGGACGAGGAGCTGGTACGCCTCGGTGAGGCGCTGACCGACGTCGCCGAACTGATCTGGCGCTGGCGCAACGACCACCTCGTGGCGACCCGCCGCGCGATGGGCGCCAAGACCGGGACCGGCGGTTCCGCCGGGGTGGCCTGGCTGGAGAAGCGGGCCCGCGGCAATGTCTTCCCCGAGCTGTGGACGGCGCGCAGCCATGTCTGAGACCCGCGTCGACACCCGCGCGCTGCGCGCCCGCGCCGCCCGCCTCGACGAGGCCGACGCGCTCCGCCCCGTCCGTGACCGCTTCACCCTCCACGACGACGTCGTCTATCTCGACGGCAACTCCCTCGGCGCGCTCCCCGTCCATGTCCCCGGCCGGCTCGCCGACGTCATCGGCCGCCAGTGGGGCGAGCTGGGCATCCGCTCATGGACCGAGAGCGGCTGGTGGCGGGCCCCGGAGCGGATCGGGGACCGGATCGCGCCCCTCGTCGGGGCGGCCCCGGGTCAGGTCGTGGCCGGCGACTCGACCAGCGTCAACGTCTTCAAGGCCGTGGTCGGCGCCGTCCGGCTCGCGGGCGACGGCCGTACGGACGTCCTCGTGGACGCCGCCACCTTCCCCACCGACGGCTACATCGCCGCGTCGGCGGCCCGGCTGACCGGGCACCGCGTGGTCCCGGTCGACCCCGCCGACCCGGCCGCCGTCGGCCGGGAACTGGGCCCGCGGACCGCCGCCGTACTCCTCAACCACGTCGACTACCGCTCCGGCCGGCTCCACGACCTGCCCGCCCTCACGGCCGCCGCGCACGACGCGGGCGCGCTCGCGGTCTGGGACCTCTGCCACAGCGCCGGGGCGCTGCCGGTGGACCTCGACGCCCACGGCGTGGACCTGGCGGTGGGGTGCACGTACAAGTATCTGAACGGCGGCCCCGGCGCGCCCGCCTTCCTCTATGTCGCCGGGCGCCACCAGGCCGCCTTCGACTCGCCGCTGCCGGGCTGGAACGGGCACGCGGAGCCGTTCGCGATGACCCCGGGTTACACGCCCGCCGCCGGGATCGGACGCGGCCGGGTCGGCACCCCCGACATCCTCTCCATGCTGGCGCTGGAGGCGGCGCTGGACGTCTGGGACGGGGTCGGTATCGATGCCGTACGGGCCAAGAGCCTGGCGCTCACCGACTTCTTTCTGGAGTGCGTGGCGGCCTACGCCGGGCTCGGCGCGGGCGGCCCGCTGCGGTCCCTGACCCCGGGGCCGCACGAGGAGCGCGGCAGCCAGATCGCGCTGTCGTGCCCGGGGGCGGCGCCCGCCGTGATGGAGCGGCTGATCGCCCGGGGCGTGGTGGGGGATCTGCGCGGACCCGACGTGCTGCGGTTCGGGTTCACCCCCCTGTACACGGGCTTCGCGGACGTGGAGCGCGCGGCCGGGGTGCTGGCCGAAGTGCTGGCGGAAGTCCTCGCGGAGGGGTCGGCGGAGGTACGGGGCGAGGGCGCGGGACCGGTCGGGTAGCGGGGGCCGACGGCCGTCGAACAGCCCGCCGTGACAGGCGCCGGGAGGGGCGCGGAACCGTCCCTTCCGGCGTCGGTGCGGCTGTCCTCGGGGCGTACCGCCCCTTCGGTGGTACCGTCCCGCTGATCAGGTTGTTTCCCGCGGACAAGTCCGCGTGTTCTACGGAGGGTTGGGGCCGCATGCCGGAAGCCAGCGTGCCGGATCCGAGCCGGCCGGAACCGAACGCCCCCGGCGGACCCGGGACACCCGGTACACCCGGGGTGCCGGACGCCGACGCCGTCGCCCGGGACGCCGCCGAGGAGAAGTCGGCGTTCGCGCATCCGCCGGTGGAGCCCGACGCGACGGAGGCGTACGGTCCGCACCCGGACCAGATCGTCGACTTCTACGCGCCCCGCACGGACCACGGGGGCGGCCCCGGCGGCGCGCCGCTGGTCGTCGTTTTCCACGGGGGTGCCTGGCGCACCCCGTACGACCGCCGGCACATCAGCCCGTTCGCGGACTTCCTGGCCCGCCGCGGGTTCGCGGTGGCGAGCGTCGAGTACCGCAGGGGCCGGGACGTCCCCGGTCCCCGGGCCGACACCACCCCCGCGTCCGGTTCGGGCGCGCCCGTCGCCGGGCGCTGGCCGGAGACCTTCGACGACGTCGCGGCGGCGATGGACGCCCTGCCGGCCGCGGCGGCGCGGGCACTGCCCGGTACCGACGTCCGCCGTACGGTCCTCACCGGACACTCCGCGGGCGGCCAGCTGGCGCTGTGGGCGGCGGCCCGCCATGTCCTGCCCCGGGGTTCGGCGTGGCGTCTCGACACCCCGCCCGAGCTGCGCGGGGTGGTGGCGCTCGCCCCGATCGCCGACTTCGGCCGCGCGGCCGAACTCGCGGTCTGCGGCGGCGCCGTCCGCCAACTCCTGGGAGCGGAAGCCGGCTCCGACTCCGGCTTCGGCTCCGGGTTCGACGAGCGGCGGGCGGCGGTGGATCCGGCGCTGCTGCTGCCGACGGGGATCGCGACGACCGTGGTGCAGGGGAGCGACGACATCGTCGTACCGCGCCCGGTGGCGGAGGCGTATATCGACGCGGCGGCACGGGCGGGCGAGACGGTGGGCCTGACCCTGCTGGCGGCCGTGGGCCACTTCCCGCTGATCGACCCGGCGGCGGACGCGTGCGCGGTGGTGGCGGAGGAGATCGCCCAGCTCGCCTGGTGACAGTGGCACCGCCTGCGGGCGGCCCCCGCGGTATCCCGCCCCGGGCATGATCGGCGGGCGCCGTGCGTTGTCGCTCCGACGGGCGGCGGTGGAACGGGGGTTCGCCGCCGTCCGTCACCCCTGTCTGCGGGTACGCCCCGCCGGGCGGGGGGCCATCCCCCGGTGATGGCCGTGATTCCTGGCCGAATCCCTCGTACGCCCCCGATACTCGGCCGCATGTCCCAAGGACCGGCCCCCCGCGCCCTGCCCGCCGACGCGCTTGTGAAGCTGCTGACGGAAGGGCGGTTCGGCACGCTCGCGACCCTGAAGCGCGACGGCCGTCCGCATCTGACGACGATGCTGTACCACTGGGACCCGGAGACCCGGACGGTACGTTTCTCGACCCTCGCCGCCCGCGCCAAGGCCGGCCACGTCCGCCGGAACCCGAGGGCCTCGGTCCATGTCCAGGGGCCCGACGTCTGGTCGTTCGCGGTCGCCGAGGGCGACGCGGAGGTCTCGGAGCCGACGGTCGCCGCGGGCGACGAGGTCGGCCGTGAACTGCTGTCGATGCTCCCGGCCGGGTCCCGCCCGGCGACCCCGGCGGACGAGTCGGCGTTCCTCGAACAGCAGGTGGCGGAGGCCCGTGTGGTCATCCGGCTGCGGGTGACGCGCCTCTACGGCACGGCGCTCGACATCTCCTGACCGGTCCTCGATGTGGTGGCATCCGACCTGGCCGCCGCCGCGCTCTACGAGAGGCTGGGCCGGCGGCGGCTCGCGGTCTCCGAGCAGCGGTGGTCATCGGGGCGGACGGTGACGGTGGTCTCGTACGCCGCGTGAGGCACGGTGGTCTCGTACGCCGCGTGAGCCGGTACGGTCGGCCGACCCGGCCGGGTCAGTCCTGTGGAGCGGCTCCGTCGCCGTAGACCCGGTCGCGGTGTTCCCGCCAGCGCTCCATCATCTGCGGAAGCTCGGCCTGGACGAACGAGAAGAACGCCAGCGTCTCCGACATCCGCACGCCCGCCGGGCTGTCCTCGCCGAGGGACGAGATGCCCTGACGCAGGGTCTCCTCCCAGCGGCGGATGATCTGTTCGCGGTTGGCCAGCGCCTCGTACCACTGGCCGGAGTGGACCCGGTAGCGCTCCCGTCGTGAACCCGGCTCGCGTTCGCGCGACAGCAGATTGATCCCGGAGAGATAGCGGACCGCGCCCGAGACCGCCGCCGGGCTGACCCGGAGCCGCTCGCCCAGCTCGGCCGAGGTCAGCAGCCCCTCGTCGGAGACGAGGACCGCCGCGAAGACCCGGGCGGGCATCCGGGCCATACCGGCCTCCACCAACTGCGCGGCGAACCGCTCGACGAAGGCGGAGACCATCGCCTCGTCCCGCTCCGGCTGCCGCTGCTCGGTCGTCATTGCCCGGCCCTCACGTTCCCGATTCCCGGTATTCCCGGCATTCCCATGGATCCCATGGCCGCCCATGGCCGCCCATGGTCCCCCTCGATTTTATATCCTTCGTTAACTTCACAAATTTCTGAAGGAAGCGTACGTTCGGAAGCATGACGAAGGCCATCACCGTCTCCGGACTGCACAAGTCGTTCGGCCGTACGCACGCCCTCGACGGCCTCGACCTCACCGTCGGGACCGGGGAGGTGCACGGCTTCCTGGGGCCCAACGGCTCCGGCAAGTCGACCACCATCCGCGTCCTGCTCGGCCTGCTGCGCGCCGACTCGGGCACGGCCCGGCTGCTGGGCCGCGATCCGTGGCACGACGCGGTCGAGCTGCACCGGAGAATCGCGTACGTCCCCGGCGACGTCACCCTGTGGCGCAATCTCTCCGGCGGCGAGGTCATCGATCTGTACGGCCGGCTCCGCGGCGGGCTCGACCGGACGCGGCGGGCCGAGCTGATCGAACGGTTCGAGCTTGACCCCACCAAGAAGGGGCGGACCTACTCCAAGGGGAACCGCCAGAAAGTCGCCCTCGTCGCGGCCTTCGCCTCCGACGTGGACGTGCTCGTCCTGGACGAACCGACGTCCGGACTCGACCCGCTGATGGAAGAGGTGTTCCAGGAATGTGTGATCCGGGAGCGCGACCGGGGCCGGACCGTCCTGCTTTCGTCGCACATCCTTTCCGAGGTGGAGACCCTCTGCGACCGGGTGTCGATCATCCGGCGGGGCCGGACGGTGGAGACCGGTTCACTCGCCGAGCTCCGGCACCTCACCCGTACCAGCGTCACCGCCGAACTCGCGGCCCCGCCGAACGGGCTCGCCCGGCTGCCGGGCGTGCACGACCTCGACATCCAAGGACACCGGGTGCGGCTCCAGGTGGAAACGGACCAGCTGGACGCGGTGCTCAGGGCGCTCACCGACTCCGGTGTACGGTCCCTGACCAGTACCCCGCCGACGCTGGAGGAGCTGTTCCTCCGGCACTACGCGACGCCCGGACCGGCACAGGCTGCCGGGGCCGTCGAAGGGGCCGCAGAGGGGGCCGGACGATGAGCGCCGCCGTCCCGCTCCGCGCCCGCCACGAGCGGCCCTTCGCCGGGACCGGGACCCTCTTCCGGCTCGCCCTCCGCCGGGACCGGATCATGATCCCGGTGTGGGTGCTGCTGCTCTCGCTGGTCGTCGTCAGCGGCTCCGGCACGATCGAGGGGCTGTACGACACCGCCGCGAAGCGCGCCGAATTCGCCGCGTCCATGAGTACGAACGGTTCGCTCCGCGCGCTCTACGGACCCGTCTTCAGCGACTCCGTCGGCGGCCTGGTCGCCTGGCGCTTCGGCGCGTCGGCCGCCGTACTCGCCGCCGTGATGAGCCTGCTGATCGTCGTCCGCCACACCCGCGAGGAGGAGGAGACCGGCCGTCAGGAGATGATCGCCTCCGGTGCCGTCGGGCGCCGGGCGGCCCTGACCGCGGCGCTGCTGACCGCCGGCGCCGCCAACGCGGCGGTCGCCGTGTTCGTCGCCGCGGGTCTCGCCGGGCCCACCGGCGACCCCGCGGGCGGTATCGCGCTCGGCCTCGGTATCGCCGGCGTCGGCCTCCTCTTCGCCGGGGTGGCCGCGATCGCGGCCCAGCTCACCGAGAGCGCCCGGCTCGCCCGGGGCCTGACCGGCGCCGTACTCGGCCTCGCCTTCGGGCTGCGCGCCGCGGGCGACGCGGGGACCGCGCACGGCGACGCCGTCCTGACCTGGCTCTCCCCGCTCGGCTGGGCCGAGTACTTGCGTCCGTACGCGGCGGAACGCTGGTGGATCCTGCTGCTGCTCGGCGCCGCCGTGGTGGCCCAGGGCGCGGTCGCCTTCGTCCTCGCGGGCCGCCGCGACGTCGGCATGAGCTTCCTGCCGACCCGCCCCGGCCCGGCCGAAGGGCGCATCGGCACCCCCGCGGCCCTCGCCTGGCGCCTCCAGCGGGGCACGCTGTACGGCTGGCTCGCCGGGTTCCTGGCCGCCGGGATCGTCTTCGGCGGGATGGCGGACGGCGCGGCCGACCTCGTGGGCGAGAACCAGGGCACCCGGGAGATCTTCGAGCGGATGGGCGGGCAGTCCGGGATGACGGACGCGTTCCTCGCCGCGATCGCCGGGCTCTTCGGCATGCTCGCCGCCGTATACGCGGTCGCGTCGGTGCTACGGCTGTACGGCGAGGAGGCCGGGCAGCGCGCCGAACCCGTCCTGGTCGCGGCGGTCGGCCGGATCCGCTGGGCCGCGAGCCATCTGACCATCGCCTTCGGCGGCGCGGTCGCCGTCGTCACGGCGGCGGGCCTCGGCCTCGCGATCGGCCACGGGAAGGACGCGGGGGCGGTCGTCGGGGCGGCGCTCGTCCTGCTCCCGGCGGTCTGGCTGCTGGCCGGTGTCGCGGTCCTCGTCTACGGCCTCTTCCCCCGGTACGCCCCCGCCGCCTGGTCCCTCGTCGGCCTGGCCCTCGCCATCGGCTGGCTGGGCCCGGCGCTGGACCTCCCGGCGGCCGTGCTGAACCTGTCGCCGTTCAGCCACCTCCCGAAGATGCCGGGCGACGCGATGTCCTGGCCCCCGGTGCTCCTCCTCACCGGCCTGGCAGCCGTGACCACGGGCGCGGGCCTCCTGTCCTTGCGCCGCCGCGACCTCCTGACGGGGTAGCCCGGGCCCTCCGGGCGGGGTTGTGTTTGGGGAAAACCTCCACCTGCCCGCACCCGCGAACGGCGGGTCGAACATCCCGGGCGGCGCTACTCCGGCTACAGCTCCACAGACAGTCGGTGGACGCCCCTGATCACGTAGCCCGGTTTCCATTCCGGTTCGGCCGACAGGCGCAGCGTCGGGGTCTCGCGGAGGAGTTCGCCGAAGGAGGCCGCGAGTTCGAGGCGGGCCAGCGGCGCGCCCAGGCAGAAGTGGATGCCCGCGCCGAAGGTGATGTGCGGGTTGTCCGCACGGGACAGGTCGAGGACATCGGCGTCGGCGAAACGCGCGGGGTCACGGTTGGCCGAGCCGAAGAGCAGCGCCAGTTCCGCGCCGCGCGGCACGACCGTGCCGCCGATCTCGATGTCGTCGAGTACCCACCGCTCGAACATCTGGAGCGGGGTGTCGTACCGCATCAGCTCCTCCACCGCCGTCGGCAGCAGGGAGTGGTCCGCGCGGAGGGCGGCGAGCTGCTCCGGGTGGCGGAAGAGCGTCCACCAGCCGTTGGCGGTGGTGTTGACCGTCGCCTCGTGGCCCGCGTTCAGCAGCAGTACACAGGTGGAGACCATCTCCTGCTCGGTCAGCCGGTCGCCCTCGTCGTACGCGGCGATCAGCGCCGAGATCAGATCGTCGCCGGGCTCGGTACGCCGCTCGGCGATCAGGCCCCGCAGATATCCGGAGAACTCGACGGACGCCGTCACCGCCTTCCGCGCGGTCTCCTCCGACGGGTTCAGCTCGAACATCCCGCAGATGTCGGCGGACCAGGGCCGCAGCAGATGCCGGTCGTCCTCGGGGACGCCCAGCATCTCCGCGATCACCGCGACCGGCAGCGGCTCGGCGACGTCCGCCAGCAGATCGCCGCCGCCCGCCTTCTTCAGGTCCGCGACCAGTTCGGCCGCCAGCCGCCGTACGGTCGGCTCCAGCGCGGCCACCGTGCGCGGTGTGAACGCCTTGGTGACCAGCCGCCGGATCCGGGTGTGGTCGGGGGCCTCCAGATCGAGGATCCCGTGGTCGTTGAGGGTGTGGAACGGCTCGTGCGCCGCCGGGGGCGGGGTCCGGCCGAACTCCTCGTGCGTGAAGCGGTGGAGATACGTACGGCCCAGCCGGCGGTCCCGCAGCAGCGCCGACACATCGGCGTAGTGGGGGACGAGCCACTGCCGGGTGGGCTCGAACCAGTGCACCCGCCCGTCGGCCCGCAGCCGCTCGTAGGCGGGATACGGATCGGCGACGAAGGCGGGCGACCATGGCTCGAAAAGTGCGTCCATATCCGGACGCTAACTCCGATGAGACCGGTTGGCCAGGCTCTGACCAGCACGGATGCCGAAAAGCTATGAAGGTGTGACGAGCCGTGCCTCATAGGCGAACACGGCCGCCTGGGTGCGGTCCCGCAGCCCCAGCTTCACCAGGACCCGGCTGACATGGGTCTTGATGGTCGATTCGGCGACTACGAGATGCTCGGCGATCTCCGCGTTCGACAGACCCTGGGCGATCAGGACGAGGACCTCCGTCTCCCGCTCGGTCAGATCGCCGACCTGTGCCACGGCCCCCACCTTCGGGCCCTGGGTGACCCGGGAGAACTCGGTGATCAGGCGGCGCGTCACGGTGGGCGCGAGCAGCGCCTCGCCCGCAGCGACGACCCGGACGCCGTCGGCGAGCTGGCGGGCCGACGCGTCCTTCAGCAGGAAGCCGGACGCCCCGGCGCGCAGCGCCTGGTACACGTACTCGTCCAGATCGAACGTCGTCAGGACCAGCACCTTGGAGTCGGCGTACGAGGTGACGATCTCGCGGGTGGCCTCGATTCCGTTCAGCTCCGGCATCCGGATGTCCATGAGGACGACGTCCGGCGCGAGCGCCGCGACCCGGTCGACCGCCTCGCGGCCGTTGACGGCCTCGCCGACGACCTCGATGTCCGGCATCGCGTTCAGCAGGACGGAGAAACCCTCCCGGATCATCATCTGGTCGTCGCAGATCACGACCCGGATGGTCGGTGTGGTCACGGCGACGGCTCCTTGGTGATGGCGAGCTTGGGGGCGGGCTTCTCCAGGATGGCGGATCCGCCGGCCGGCTCGTCCCGGGAGACGGTGGTCACCGGCTCCGGCGGCGCGACCGGTACGAACGCGGCCACCTCGTAGCCGCCGTCCGCGGTCTCCCCGGCCGTCAGCTCGCCGCCGAGCATCGCGACCCGCTCCCGCATCCCGGTGATCCCGTGCCCGGCCCCGGGCGACGGCTGGACCGGCCCCTCCGGCGCGGTGTTGACCACCCGCAGCCCGAGCCCGCCGAGGACGTACGACACCTCCACCCGAGCCGTGGCGCCCGGCGCGTGCCGCAGGACGTTGCTCAGGGCCTCCTGCACGATCCGGTACGCCGACAGCTCGACGCCCTGCGGCAGTACCCGGACCGATCCGGTGACCACCTTCTCCGCCGTCAGACCGGTGTCGTGGACGTTGACCAGCAGCCGGTCGAGGTCGGCGAGTACGGGCTGGGGCGCGTCGGGGGCCTCGTAGTCCTCCGCGCGGACGACACCGAGGATGCGGCGCAGCTCGGTGAGGGCGGCGACGGCGTTCTCACGGATCGTCGCGAACGCCTTCGCCAGCTCCTCCGGCGGGTTCTCCACCCGATAGGGCGCGGCCTCCGCCTGGATGGCGACGACGGACATGTGGTGCGCGACGACGTCGTGCAGCTCACGGGCGATCGTGGTGCGCTCCTCCAGCAGGGTCCGCTTGTCGCGTTCGACGGCGGTGACGGTCCGCTCGGCGCGGACCTCCTGTTCGGCGGTCCTGCGGACGGTGAAGGCGACGGCCACCGCGAGCATCATGGCGGAGACCACGAGCATGTGCGCCATGTTCTGGTTGTAGTAGTTGCCGATGACGATCTCGGCGGCGCCGGTGCTGAGCGCGGTGAGCACCCACATCCAGACGGCCGTCCTGGGCCGGTTCCTGAGGACGATCACCAGCATGATCAGCAGATGTGCGGCGAACGCGCCCGGAAGCCAGTGCCAGGAGTCGTAGTAGCCGGTGAACAGCGATTTCCAGGTCGGCGCAGTCAGGGAGAGCCAGAAGGCTCCGACGGGCCGGATCACCGCGAGGGCGATCAGCCCGGAGGGCAACGTGGTCTCGAAGAACGAGTCGGCCGAGAAGCCCTGAACGGCGACCCCGGCGGCGGTGATGATGAACGCGACCGCGAGCAGCAGGGCGTGCGGGGCCCATCGCACGTAGTGCGCTATCCCGGCCGGAAGCAGGCCCATCACCGGGCCGTTCGTGCGCAGGGGCGGTAGGGGACGGTAGGCGAAGGCGTCCTGGATGAGGTCCTGCCGTAGGCCGTGGAGGACCCCGACGGCCAGGCGGTATTCGGGGCTGCGGGTCATCTTGGTCACGCCGATGACGGTACGGGGCGGCGCCGGGGCCGTCGTCCGCACGGATACGGATCCCTGCGCCTCCGCCTCAAGGACTACGGCTCCCCCTGGCGGGGGTGGGCCGGGTGCCCTCGGGGCGCCGTCGCCCCCGCACGGGGTTCGTGAGTGCCCCCGGGGCGCCTTCGCCGACCGCAGGCCGTCTGTGGTTGATCGCGCAGTTCCCCGCGCCCCTAAAAACCTTGGTCTGCCCGCAGCTGACAACGGTGAGTCGGCTATCCAGGGGCGCGGGGAACTGCGCGACAAGCCACCCACCGGCGCGCGGGCCGAAGAGCACCTGTGGATGCCGGACGCGTCCGGTCTTGGGCCCCGGGCCACGGGTAGCCAAGGCCCTGGGGGGGGGAAGGCCCCGCCCCGGGGGGCTACGGGAGCGTCAAACCCCAGGCGCCCGCCCGCACCGACCAGGTGCGGGTGCGGACGGGACCCGTCACCACCGCGTCCGCGCGATAGCGGAAGTCGGCGCCGGAGACCGTCACCGCGAGCGCCTTCACCGTGACCGGCCGGTCGGGGCCGGGGTGGTGGACGGTGATCTCGGCGCGGCCGTGGGCCGTACGGATCGTGACCGCGTCCACCTCCTGGTGCAGGTCGCACAGGAGCGCCCCGTCCGCCTCCACCCGCAGCCGCCGCCCCGGCCCCGCGACCCCCCGAGGGGACCGGGCGCGCCGCCCCAGGAGCGCCCGCCACCACCCCCGTGAGCCGGCCCGGCGGGGACCGGCCGGGATCATCAGGTCGCCCACGACGACGCCGTCGCTCTCGTCGACCAGCAGGTCGAGCCGCCGTACCCCGCCGTCCAGCGCCGCGCGGGCCGCCGCGACGGGCCCGGGCGGCACACCCAGGGAGTGCGCGAGCCCGACACCGGAGCCGACGGGGACGAGGGAGAGCGCGCCGTCACCCAGCCAGCGGTCCCGGTGGAGCAGGGCCACCGCGCGCAGGAGCGCCCGGTCGTCGCCGACGATCACCGGACGCCTCGTACCGCGCCGCGCCAGGGCCCTGGCGAACTCCTCCGGGCTCTCCGGCAGACAGACCTTCGCCCGGGAACCACCGCACAGCACGTCCTTCGCGATCCGCACCGATTCCCCGTCCTGACGGCGGGCGACCGGGTCGATGACCACCAGCAACTGGTCGCGATCCGACACCTCGGTCCTTCCTCGGGTAGCATCTTTGTGCAAGAGCCCCTTGCGCGATTGCGCCAGGGGCTTCGTCTATTCCGGGGCAACCGGTCCGAGGGATCCAGGAAAAACACGGGACACACTGATCCCCCTGACCTTGGACATGCCCCGCCCGGAAGGGGTGTACGCCTGTGCCCGCACTTGTGCTGCTCGGTGCTCAGTGGGGTGACGAGGGCAAGGGGAAGGCC
Organism: Streptomyces sp. NPDC059248; assembly: GCF_042753905.1. Classification (NCBI taxonomy): domain Bacteria; kingdom Bacillati; phylum Actinomycetota; class Actinomycetes; order Kitasatosporales; family Streptomycetaceae; genus Streptomyces; species Streptomyces sp. NPDC059248. The sequence goes on from NZ_JBHYZV010000001.1 coordinate 121,107, forward strand.
ACCGACCTGCTCGGCGGGTCAGTCGACTACGTAGTGCGTTACCAGGGCGGCAACAACGCCGGCCACACGGTTGTCGTAGGCGACCAGAAGTACGCGCTGCATCTCCTCCCCTCCGGAATCCTCTCACCGGGATGTACCCCGGTGATCGGCAACGGTGTGGTCGTGGACCCGGCCGTCCTGCTCTCCGAGCTGAGCGGGCTCAATGACCGGGGCGTCGACACGTCCAAGCTGCTGATCAGCGGAAACGCCCATCTGATCACCCCGTACAACGTCACGCTCGACAAGGTGACGGAACGGTTCCTCGGAAAGCGGAAGATCGGGACGACGGGCCGGGGCATCGGCCCGACCTACGCGGACAAGATCAACCGCGTCGGTGTCCGGGTCCAGGACCTGTACGACGAGTCGATCCTGACCCAGAAGGTCGAGGCGGCGCTGGAGCAGAAGAACCAGCTCCTCGCCAAGGTCTTCAACCGCCGGGCGATCGAGACCGGCCGGATCGTCGACGAACTGCTCCAGTACGCGGACCAGCTCCGCCCGTACGTCGCCGACACGACCCTGATCCTCAACGACGCCATCGACGAGGGCAAGGTCGTCCTCTTCGAGGGCGGCCAGGGCACCCTCCTCGACGTGGACCACGGGACGTACCCCTTCGTCACCTCGTCGAACCCGACGGCGGGCGGTGCCTGCACGGGCGCGGGCGTCGGCCCCACCAAGATCAGCCGGGTCATCGGCATCCTCAAGGCGTACACGACCCGCGTCGGCGCCGGTCCGTTCCCGACCGAGCTGTTCGACGAGGACGGCGAGGCGCTGCGCCGTATCGGCGGCGAGCGGGGTGTGACCACCGGCCGTGACCGCCGCTGCGGCTGGTTCGACGCGGTGATCGCGCGGTACGCGACCCGGGTCAACGGCCTGACCGACTTCTTCCTCACCAAGCTGGACGTCCTCACCGGCTGGGAGCAGATCCCGGTCTGTGTGGCGTACGAGATCGACGGCAAGCGGGTCGAGGAGCTGCCGTACTCGCAGACCGACTTCCACCACGCGAAGCCGATCTACGAGATGCTGCCGGGCTGGTCGGAGGACATCACCAAGGCGAAGACCTTCGACGACCTGCCGAAGAACGCGCAGGCGTACGTGAAGGCGCTGGAGGAGATGTCGGGCGCGCCGATCTCGGCGATCGGCGTCGGCCCCGGCCGGACCGAGACGATCGAGATCAACTCGTTCCTCTAGGCCACGGGCCGTGAGCCGCTGAAGGCGCCCGGGCGGGACCTATCCGGTCCCGCCCGGGCGCCTTCGTATGCTCATCCGCCTAATAGCTCCTCGGGGGGAACCCTCGCATACCTGTCCCCATACTCGGTTACTCATGGTGATGGTCTGTACGCACACCGCGAGTAAAGGATGGTTCTCCGATGCGTTCTGGTCTGAGGGCGAGGGTCGTGACGGTCGCGTCGGCGGTCGCGCTGACGCTGGGAATGTCCGGTACGGCGACGGCCGGCGCACCCGCCCCGCCGCCGCGCGCCGAGGGCGCCGCAGCCGCCGAGGTCACCGTCCAGCAGGTCACCCTGCGGCTGTCGAGCGACCCGGGGCAGGTCGCCAACGTCAAGGGCGCGTCGACCGCCAATGGCGCCGAGGTCATCCAGTGGCCGTGGTCGGGCGCGGCCAACGAGCGGTGGGAGCCGGAGCCCGCCGACTTCGGCTACTTCCGCTTCAAGTCCGTCAACAGCGGGCTCTGCCTGAACATCGAGGGCGCCAGCAACGACAACGGCGCCCGCGCCATCCAGTGGACCTGCGGCACGGACCACAACGAGCAGTGGCAGCTCGTCCCGAAGGGGCGCGGCTACCAGATCGTGGCCCGCCACAGCGGCAAGTGCCTGAACGTCGCGGGCGGGGTCGGCCAGGGCAACGGCCTGATCCAGTGGCCGTGTGCGGCGGACGGCGCGGACAACGACGTCTGGCTGCCGGTCTGGGAACAGGTCTGACGTCAGGCGGTCCGCCGGGTCTCCTGAGCCCGTTCGTACGTCTGCCGAGCTGTTGCGTTGGACAGATACGGGTTCAGGAGGCGCGGGATGTCCGCGACATGGCGGTCGACGCGGCCCGAGTGGAGCGTCGGGTACTCGTCGAGGACCCCGCCCCAGGTGGCGCACGCCGCCTCCAAGTGGCCCAGTTCCAATTGCCGTTCCGCGAGCATGGAGTTGAAGCGGGCGGCGGAGCGGCGGGTGTCGTTCGGGCGCCTGAGCCGGAAGTGCAGATGGAGCGATTCGATACTGCCTTCGAGGTCGCCCAGGTAGTACCGCACCTGGGAGGCGTGATAGGCGACCACCGAGGGGTCGTATCCGCCGAATGGTCCCGGCGGGCTCTCCGCCTTCTCGATCTGTCGTTCGGTCTCACGAATCGTGCGAAGGGCCGCCGTCCGCTCACCGGCGACCGCGAAGGAATGGGCCTGCTGGCCGAGCATGAAGGCCTTCAGCCTCGGTGTCGTCTCGGGTGAGGACGCGGCGGCGGAATTCGCGAACCGCACCGCGTCGGAGGCGTGTTCGAGATCTACGGCCTGCCCGGAGAGTCCGCGCAGAATGTAGCTGTACCACTTGCGGTCCCCGCCCGCCTGCGCCAATTCAAGACCCTTGACGTACCACCTCTGGGCAAGGCCGTGCACTCCCTCGTCGACCGCCATCCAGCCGATGTTGTAGCAGAGGTAGGCGGCGGCCGAGAGCATCTTCCGCTGCACGTCCGGCGGCCCGTCCAGCCGCAGATACGGGGCGACGAAGTCGACCATGAAGGTAGCGGCCATAGGCCTGGTGTAGCGCCCACCGAAGCTGTTGAACGTGGCGAACAGCTGCTCCGTCATCTTGCCGACCAGCTCGACGTCCGACATCCCCACGCGCTGAGTCGCACCGGAACGGACGGATTCCCTTCGCTCCACGGCCTCGGCCCACGCGGGAACGGGCATGGCGGCGGCGAATATGCTCACTCCGAGGAAGTTGCGACGCTCCATGTCCTGCCTTCCCAGATCGATGAGGTCTTCCAGTAGCGAATAGCTCTCGGACTGATCGGGGCGGGCGGGAAAACCGGCCTGGTCATGGGTGACGGGTCGGCCCAGCCTCCGCGCGAGCGCTTCGAGGATCAGCGGCTGGGTCGTCGTCTTGGGGATACAGCCCTTGAGCCATTGATGGGCCGACGGCTGCTGGTACTTCGTCGGGGTGCCCCGTTCCGTACCGATGCGGTTGACCGCCTGGGCCATTTGCCGTTCGGTCCAGCCCGTTTCGCGGAACAGCAGGTCCAACCGCTCATTGGGTTCGCGGATCGCCAAGGGTGGTCAACTCCTCGCGGCACGACGCTTATTGCCTTTATCGCGGGTGTGCTGCTCCCACAGTACCGCCGTGCGTGACCGTCCCGTTGCCTAGAGCGAGCAAACAAACAACTCGGCGGCGGAGCCAAGGAGCGGCGAACGATGTCCGATCAGCAGGCGCGGCCCGGTCAGGACGCGGGGCACGGGCGGGGCGATGAGCCGCCGATGCCGGAGTGCGGGATCTGCCGGGAGTACGCGGTCGCGGAGTTGACGGCCGAGCGCGCGGGGGACCTTTCGCGCGCCGTCGACTGCCGCGTACTCCTCCGTCGGCATCAGAGGGCCGACCACCGGCGCTGACCACACGAAACATCAAAAAGGCGCCCCGACGGGCCGTTGGCCCGGCCCGTCGGGGCTTGTCGCAACAGCTGTCGAAGGAGCTGTCACCACCATGCGCGACCTTATCCTCCGTACCCTCGAACGGGTGTTACGTCTCGTCGTCCCCGCGCACGGACGGCACCGGCACACCGGCTCCCGGCGGCGGGGCACGCACCGTGACATCAGGCGGCGGGCGCCGCTGGTGATCTGCGCGCCCGCCCGGCCCGTACACGCGCACACCCTGCGCAGGACCATGCCCGCTCCGGGGCGCACATTCCGCGTACCGCCGTACATGGAGGAGGCCGCCGTATGACCCGGGACGCACTCCTCGCCACGGCCCCGGCCGCCCCGGCCGACACCCCGTGCGCGCACTGCCGGAGGACGACGGCCGTACCGGTCGCCGTGGGGGCCGTGGAGCGGGCGAGCGGGCCGCCGCATGTGCTGTACGCGTGCCCCGACTGCGCCGTCCGGCACGGCGCGGGGCCGACCCCCGACGAGGGGTTCGGCCCGTGACGCGCGCACCGGAGGTGTATGTACTACGCCACCACCGGCTCCTCCGCCGCCGCGAACTGGGTGCGGTACAGCTCCGCGTACCGCCCGTCCGCCGACAGCAGCTCCTCGTGCGTGCCGTGCTCCACGACCCGGCCCGACTCGATCACCAGGATCTGGTCCGCCGCGCGGATCGTGGACAGCCGGTGGGCGATGATCAGGGCCGTGCGGTCCGCCAGGGCCTCCGCGAGGGCCGCCTGGACCGCCGCCTCCGAGGTGTTGTCGAGATGGGCGGTCGCCTCGTCGAGGATCACCACCCGCTGGCGGGCGAGCAGCAGCCGGGCGATGGTCATCCGCTGGCGCTCGCCGCCGGAGAGGCGGTAGCCCCGCTCGCCGACGACCGTGTCGAGTCCGTCCGGGAGGGACCGTACGAGAGGCGCGAGACGGGCGCGTTCCAGCGCCGACCACAGCTCGTCCTCCGTGGCGTCCGGGCGGGCCAGCAGCAGATTGGCGCGTACGGACTCGTGGAAGAGATGGCCGTCCTGGGTGACCATGCCGACGGTGGCGCGCAGCGACTCGGCCGACAGGTCGCGGATGTCGACCCCGCCGATCCGGACCGCCCCCGCGTCGACGTCGTACAGCCTCGGCAGCAGGCCCGCGATGGTGGACTTGCCCGCGCCGGACGTGCCGACCAGGGCAATTGTCTGGCCGGGCGCGGCATGGAAGGAGATGCCCTTGAGGACTTCCTCGCCGCCCCGGGTGTCGAGCGCCGCGACCTCCTCCAGGGACGCGAGGGAGATCTTGTCCGCCGACGGGTAGGCGAAGCGGACGTCGTCGAACTCGACCGACAGCGCGCCCTCCGGGGCCTTCCGGGCGTCCTCGCGGTCCTCGATCAGCGGCTTGAGGTCGAGTACCTCGAAGACCCGCTCGAAGCTGACGAGCGCGCCCATCACCTCCACCCGCGCCCCGGCCAGGGCGGTCAGCGGGGCGTAGAGCCGGGTCAGCAGCAGGGCGAGGGCGACGACGGCGCCGGGCTCCATGCTGCCGCGCAGCGCGTACCAGCCGCCGAGGCCGTAGACGAGGGCGAGCGCCAGCGCCGAGACGAGGGTGAGGGCCGTGATGAAGACGGTCTGCGCCATCGCGGTCCGGATGCCGATGTCCCGTACCCGTTCCGCTCGTTCGGCGAACTCGCGGGACTCCTGGTCGGGCCGGCCGAACAGCTTGACCAGCGTCGCGCCGGGCGCGGAGAACCGCTCCGTCATCCGGGTGCCCATCTCCGCGTCGAGCCGGGCCCCTTCGCGCTGGAGGGCGGCCATCTTGGTGCCCATCCGCCGTGCGGGCAGTACGAACACCGGCAGCAGGACGAGCGCGAGAAGCGTGATCTGCCAGGACAGGGCGACCATCACGATCAGGGTGAACAGCAGGGTGACGATGTCACCGGCGACCCCGGAGAGTGTGGTGCTGAAGGCGCGCTGTGCGCCGATGACGTCGTTGTTGAGCCTGCTGACCAGCGCGCCCGTGCGGGTTCTGGTGAAGAAGGCGACGGGCATCTTCTGTACGTGGTCGAAGACGGCCCGCCGCAGGTCGAGGATGAGGCCCTCGCCGAGGCGGGTGGAGAGCAGCCGCTCCACGAGGCCCAGTCCGGCCTCGGCGACGGCGATCGCCGCGATCAGCAGGGCCAGCCGGACGACGGTCCCCGTCTCGCCGCCGGTGACGATGGTGTCCACGACCCGTCCGGCGAGTACGGGGGTGGCGACGGCCAGCAGCGCCGTGAGGACGCTGAGGCCGAGGAAGCGGATGATCCGGCCCTTGTGGGGGCGGGCGAAAGTGCCGATGCGGCGCAGGCTCGCGCGGTTGAAGGGCCGCCGGTCCTGTTCGGCGTGCATGGCGCGGTAGGCCTGCACCCAGGCCGTGGTCTCCATACTCATGACAGGAACCGTAGAACCTGAACCAATGTTGAGGTCAAGGGGTGGTGGTGTGCGCCGGACCCGACCCCGCGCGCGGGTTCCGGCCGGGTCCTGAGCGCCCTACGCTCGTCGCGTTCGCGCCAGTCGGCGTACGCGACCGGAGGGAGCCGGTGATGAGCGGGGGCGGCGATCGGTTGTCGCTGACGATGTATATGACGGGGGGTCCGGTCGCGGTACCGGCCACGATCGGGGGCGTACGGGAGGCGCTGCCCGAGGCCGAACGCGCCGTGTTCACCCATGAGATCGAGTCGGTGCCCGCCGACGGGCTCCAGATGACGCTGATGCGGTGGGCGATGCGGATCCCGACCGAGCAGGACGCGGCGGAGGACGCGGTCGCCGCCCGGCTCGTCGCGGGCGACTTCACCGGGGTGACGTTCACCGACGACCTGGGCGACGACGAGTACCGGGGCGCCCCGTGACCTACCGGATCGCCTACACCGACGAGGCGGGCGCGGGCCGGGCCGCCCTCGCGCGGGTGCGGCGGAAGGAGTTCGACACGGGCGTCGCGGCGCTCGCGCGCGATCCGTACGGCGCCGGATCGTGCGGGGTGCGCGGCAACCGGGACCGCCGGGACGCGTCGGTGGGGCGGATCGCGGTGGTGCGGTACGAGGTCAGCCCGGGGGTGGTCACGGTGACGCTGCTCAGGGTCGTGCCCGCGCCCTGAACGGGAACGGGCGGGAGACGGGTGGGAGGCCCCCGGGCCGGGGCCGTGGATGGAGCCCGGGGGCCGGTCTCGTACCCGTACAGCTGCTGTTACGGCTGTACGGCGCCGGTTCCGCGCGTCCCGTCCGCCGGGCGGCACAGGACCGTCCGCAGCGCGTCCTCCAGCAGGTCCGCCGCGTCCGGGGAGCCCGCCGGCCTGCGCCAGGCGACATGGCCGTCCGGGCGGACGAGGACGGCGCCGGAGCCGGTGAGGCCGTACGCCTCCGGCCAGTCGGGCGCGATCTCGCCGGGGACCGTACCGAGGACGCGCGCGGTCAGCGGCACCCCCAGCCGGTCCGCCACCCGCCCGGCCGCCGCCGTCCACGCCGATCCGCCTTCGGCACCGGCGAGCAGGGTGAACCCGGGCCCGAACAGGTCGATCACGGAGCCGCCGTCCGGGCCGAGCGGCAGATGCGGCGCCCGGTGCCCCGGGCGCGCGGTGGGCCGGTAGTCGGTGTAGGCGTCGGCGACGGCCTCCTCGGCGGGGGCGTCCTCGGGGGCGTCCTCGGGGACCAGCGCGCCCTCCGTGTAGTGGAACCCGAGGATGATGCCGTCCTTGACGCGGCGCTTGGGCAACTCCTCCCGCCAGCGGTCCCAGTTGCCGGTGGCGATCGCGTCCGCGTTGTTGGCGCGGTCCTCGCGGGCGGTCCACTCGGCGATCGGGCGGCGCTCGGGGTCGTAGCTGTCGAGCAGGGCGGGAGCGGCCCAGCCGTGGACGACGGCCGCCAGCTTCCAGGCCAGGTTGTGGACGTCCTGGACGCCCAGGTTGAGGCCCGAGCCGCTGAACGGGGTGACCAGATGGGCCGCGTCACCGGCGAAGTGGACCCGGCGGCCCGATGACAGCCGCTCGGCGACCTGGCTGCGGCTCGTCCAGTACGACTCCTCCAGCACCTTCACCGCGAGCGACGGATCGCCCGCGACGGCCCGGACCATATCGGCCGGATCGGCGGGGCCTCCCGGCTCCGTGGTGCCTTCCAGGACGCGGTTGAACGTCCAGCGGTCGGGGACGGACGTCGGCTGGAGATAGCCGCGCACCCCGCCGGCGTGCAGGAACGTGATCGTGGCCCGCAGATCCCCCATGAGGGGTGCGAGATCGGCCTCGAAGAGGACCTGGTGGTTCTCGGTGACGGTCCCGCCGCCCAGCAACTCCGTACCGGTCGCCCGGCGTACGGCGCTGTGCGCGCCGTCGCACCCCACGAGTTGGCGGCAGCGGATCCGGCGGGCCGCGCCGTCCGGCCCGGTGACCGTGACGGTGACGTCCGCGTCCGTGGTCTCGACGGCTGTGACGGTCGTGCCGTACCGCACCCGGGACGGGTCGAGCCGCCGCCGCAGCACGGCCTCCACGACGTCCTGCGGGCACATCACCGTCGCCGTGGGACTGAGGGCGGCCCGGCGCCCGGCGACCACGCTCTGGGCGAGCAGGGTCTCGGGCGCGTCGAGCGCCGCGAGGGTCGTGGCGAAGGCGAACCGCAGCCCGGCCCGCTCCTGGGCGAGGGCCGCGCCGGTGATCTCGTCGGCGACGCCGAGCCACCGGAAGATCTCCATGGTGCGGGCGTTGACCGCCCGGGAACGCGGCAGCACCGAGGGCGCGGTGCGCCGCTCGACCACGAGGAAGGGGACGCCGAGCCGGTCGAGGAGCAGGGCGAGGGCGAGCCCGGCGGGCCCGGCGCCGGCGACGAGGACGGGCACGTCGTCGGTGTGGGGGATGGCGGCTGTGGGGGCCGTGGTCACGGCAGGGTCCTTTCGAGTACGGGTTCGCCCGTGGTCCCGCCGCCGCTTCCGCTCGTGGCGGTGTCGCGCTGCCAGCGGCGGGCCCGGCGGCGCAGCGGGCCGATCAGCAGATGCTCGGCGAGCAGCGCGACGGCCACGGCTACGGCGGCCCAGGCGAAGACCTCGTCGGTGGCGAGGTTGGTACGGGCGGTGGCGATCCGGGCGCCGACCCCGTCCGGGGCGGCGAGCAGTTCGGCCATGATCACGGTCCGCAGCGATGTGGTGGTCACCAGCGCGACCGAGGCGAGCAGAGGGGCGGTCAGGGCGGGCAGCACCAGATGGCGCAGCCGGTGCGCGAGCGGTACGCGGAAGGCGGTCGCCATCTCCTTGAGGTCCGGATCGAGGGCGCGTACCGCCTCGGCTATCGTCACCGCGACCACCGGCACGGAGACGAGGGTCGCTACGAAGACGGGAACCTCGCCGCCGCCGCCCCACCAGACCATGCCCATCACGACGGGCACGATCGGGGGGATTCCGAGGAGCACGGCCCGCAGTGGCCGCCCCAGCCCATCGGCGACGCTGCTGCCGCCGCCGACCAGGCCCCAGGCGACACCGATGAGGAGGGCGAGCACCGAGCCGGTGAGGGCGCGGCCGAGACTCCGTACGACCTCGGTGTGGAGTACACCGTCGGCGGCGAGCCGTCCCAGCGCCCGTGCGGTCTCGACGGGCGAGGGGACGAGGACGGCGGGCTGACGGGCGGCCGAGAACTGCCAGAGCCCGATCAGGACCGCCGATCCCGCGACGACGAGCGCCGTGTCACGAACCTTCCGTGACATAGAGACCGTCACCCGGCACCTTCCCTCCGACCAGGGCCGGCGACGCGGCGGCGAGTTCCGTGAAGAGGGCGGTCAGACCGGCCTGGACGTCACGCGCGGTGCTGTAGGCGGGTTCGAGGCGCGCGAGGAGCCCGGTGACCAGGGGCTGCGGCGCCCCGGTGCGTTCGGCGACCCCGGCCGCGAGGTCGTCGCCGTGGGCCCCGGCGCTCTGGGTGGAGCGGGCGAGGGCCTGGTGGAGATGGCGGACGACCTCCGGGTTGGCGTCGGCGTACTTGCCCCGCACCCCGACGGCGTACGTCGGCAGCGTCTCCTGGCCGGTCTTCTTCTTCCACTCCGCGCCCAGGGCGAGTATCGGCTTCTTGGGCTTGCCCGCCGACTGGGCGCGCGCGGACGCCAGGCTGGCCTGGTGCTCGGGGAGCAGCGCGTACTCCGCCTTGCCCGCGCCGACCGCCGTCAACAGGTCGGGAAGAGAGGGGTGGTTGACGATCTCGAAGTCCTCGCCCGGCTTGAGCCCGTTCTTCTCGGCCAGGCTGCGGAAGAGGACGTCGTTGACGTCGCCCTTGAAGGCGATATGGACGGTCTCGCCGCGCAGCGACTCCCAGGAGGTGCTCGCCGAAGGCGGTCCGACGAGGACGTCGACCGGGCCGTCGATGATGCCGAGGATCCGGACGTCGACGCCCCGGCTGTGCAGATTGGCGGCGATATTGCTGGGGAGGGTGAGCACGTCCACGGAGCCGCTGGTGAGCTGGGTCCGCATCTCGTCGGGGGAGCGCAGGGAGCTGAAGGAGACCTTCCCCGCCTCGGCCTTCAGCTTCTCGTCGGTCCGCAGCCCGGCGGTGGCGGCGTCCAGGACGGCGTTGGGCGCGATACCGATCCGCAGCCCCGCGGACTTCCCGTCGTCCCCGGAGTCGCCGCAGCCGGTCAGCAGCGCCGCGGCCACCAGGACATGGGCGGTCACCGCGATCCGGGCGCGGGAGGTGCGGGGCGGGCGGGGCGTGCGAAGGACGGGCGTGATCACTCGGGCGCTCCTGAGCTGTAGATGTGCTGCGGTCCTAAGGGTGCGATTGCTTCTTTACGGGGTGCGGGTCCGGGCCCCTGGCCGGTTGCCGGGCCGGGTTCGGATCCGGATCCGGGTTCGGTGAGGGCGCGGACGACGGCCTCCTCGGCGCGGTCGGTCGCCTCGCGGTCATGACCGTCGGGGGCCGGGTCGAGGGCGAGGACCTGATGGCCTTCGACCCCCAGGACCAGGGCCTGTTCGGCGGTGAGCGCGGCCTCGCGGGGATCGTGCGTGGACCACAGCACGGTGGAACCGGCGTCCCGCGCCAGCTCCAGCAGGGTCCGCCGCACCTCGGCGCGGAGCGTGATGTCGAGCGCCGACGCGGGTTCGTCGAGGACGAGCAGCGGCGCGCGGACGACCAGCGCGCGGGCCAGCGCGACGCGTTGCCGCATGCCCGTGGAGAGGGCGGCGGGGTACGCGTCGGCGGATTCGGCGAGCCCGAGACGGGCGAGGAGGGTACGGGCGTGGGCGCGGTCGTCGTCGGAGGGGCGGCGGCCGAGGGCGAATACGACGTTCTCGGCCGCGGTCCGCCAGGGCATCAGCCGGGGCTCCGCGAAGGCGTATCCGACGCTCGCGGGCGCCGCGACCTCCCCCGCCCCCGGCCGTTCGAGACCGGCGGCCAGCCGGAGCAGGGTGCTTTTCCCGACCCCGGAAGGACCGAGCACGGCGAGCACCGTCCCCGCGGGCACATCGAGATCGAGCCCATGGAACAACTCCCGGCCGCGGTAGGCATGCCCGACCGCGCGGAACGTGACTCCCCCTGCGGACATGCGTCCCCCCGACGCCGACGATCAGCTAAGGCGACCCTAACTATAGAGTACGACTCCAGCGACGCCAGTGCCTGTTACAGGCGCCCTCGCCGTAGGGGTTGATGTGGAGTTGCCTCCGTGCGGACGGGACTCCGTGTCAAGCGTTGCGGCGAGGCTGCAAAGGGGACGGCCCGGCACCCCGGGGAGCGGGGTGCCGGGCCGTGTGGGAGAGGCGTCAGCCGAGCTTCTTCAGCTGGGCGTCGACGATCGCCTTCGGCATCTCACCCTTGCCGGAGAGGTTGATGCTCACCACGGTGAAGACCTCGTTGCCCTTGCGCACGGCCACGACCGGGACCGACATCTTCATGCCCTCGGCTTCGGAGACCAGCGTGTAGGCGAGGGACTCGTCGCCGCCGGTGTAGGTGTCCGCGGTGACCTTGTTGACCTTGGTGCTGTCGGACTTCACCTTGGAGGTGAAGCCGGCCGCGCACTTCTCGCCGGCCTGCTTGAGGTCGGCCATGGCCTTCTCGGCGCCGTCGCCCTCGTAACTTCCCAGGCCGACCTGGTTCATCGTCATGGACTTCATCTTCTCCAGGGCCTCAAGCGCGGCCTTGGCCTCGTCCTCCGGGTTGTCGGCCTTCTTCTCGCCCTCCTTCGGCATCGGGTCGGAGACGCGACGGATGACGAGGGCCTTCGGCTCACCGGGGGTGCCACCCACCATGAGCTTGCTCAGCGCCGTGCACTCGGCCTTGTCACTGGTGGCGACCTGCGCGTCCGCCACCTCGGACGCCGGCCGGGCCTCCGAGGTCATCGGCTTGACGTCGGCCGAGGCCACGATCAGCTTGTCCAGCTCGGCCTGCGTCTTCGCCGGGGCGGACTTGGCGTCGCTCTTCTTGGTGTCGCCCTTCGCGGCGTCGTCCTTCTTGTCGTCACCGCCGCAAGCGGAGAGCAGCAGGGCGAGGGAGACGGCGGACGCCGCGACGGCGCCGCGACGGAAAGCGGTGTTCTGCATGAAAATGAATCCTTGCAATGGGGAGTCGCGAAACATGAGTGGTCACTGCGCGCGGAAACCCGGACGGGGAGAGCAGTGGAAGCCAGTGGGGGAGTTCCTACTGCTTGATGTAGTGGAGCGGTTTCCCGCCGGAACCGACCAGCTCACGAACGATCGTCGAGCTGTCCGGCATGGTGAGTACGCTCCACTGCCCGGGTGAGCATGTCGCCTGGTCCCCCGATTCGACCTTGGTCGGGCCGAGTTCGATCGGTTTACCGGCGGACCTCAGCGTCGCCGACCAGGTGCAGGAGTAATCGGGTCCGGTTCCGGTGAGCTTCATGACTTTCTCGCCGGTGGTGCCGTTCTCGATAACCATCTCGCGGATGTTCTCGCCCTGGGACGACGCGAAAGTCGCACGCCAGGTACCCAGATAGGCCCCCGGAATGCCGCCCCCGCCAGGCCGAACGCTACCATCGGTGCCCCTATCACCAACATCCGGTTTTTCGGTCGTTTTCCCGGTAGGCGCGCCGGAGGAATCGTCGTCCTGTCCGGCGGCGTAGATGGCATAGCCGATGCCGCCGACGACGAGTCCGGCCAGGGCGAGTACGGCGACGAGAGCGAGACGGACCTTCTTCCGGCGCCGCCCGCCCGCACGGAACACCCGCCCCGGCGAGTGCGGTTCGACCGGAGCCGCAGTGGAGACCACTGGACGGTACGGCTCCTGCGGTGACTGTGACTGCGACTGCGGCTGCGGCTGCGGCCGTCCGTACCCGTATGCCGGGTTCTCCGGGAGCGTGACCCGCTGCTGCGGGCCGGTGTTGTGCTCCACCTCCAGCAGCTGTACCGCGTGCCGTCCCAATTCGGCGACCAGCGCGCCCGGCAGCCACGGCTCGCCGTCCGCCGTCGGTGCCGTCGTCCGGGCCAGGAGCTCCGCCGGGGTGGGCCGCTCCTCCGGTGCCTTGCGCAGACAGTCCCGTACCAACGGGAGAAGTCCGGGCGGCAGGCCCGTCAGATCCGGTTCCTCCTCCGCGATCCGGAACATCACCGCGTGTCCGGAGCCGTCCGCCGGACCGAACGGCAGCCGGCCGGTCGCCGCGTACATCAGGATCGTCCCCAGGCAGAACACATCGGCGGCGGGTGTCAGCCGCAGCCCGCGTACCTGCTCGGGCGCCATATAGCCGGGGGATCCCACGACCGCGCCGGTCCTGGTGATGCCCGCGTCCGCCGACGCCTCCAGCGCCCGGGCGATACCGAAGTCGATGACCCGGGGGCCGTCGATGGTGACGAGGATGTTCGACGGCTTCAGATCGCGGTGGACGAGACCGGCGGCGTGGATGGAGCCGAGCGCCTGCGCGAGTCCCCAGCCGAGGATCCGTACGGAACGTTCCGGCAGCGGCCCGTGGCCCTCGGACACCACAGTGCTCAGCGACGGCCCGGCGACATAGCCGGTGGCGACCCACGGCACGGCCGCCTCCGTGTCCGCGTCCAGGACGGGCGCGGTCCACTCGCCGCCGACGCGGCGGGCGGCGTTCACCTCGTGCCGGAACCGGGATCTGAAGGACTCCTGCGCGGCCAGTTCGGGCCGGACGAGTTTGACGGCGACCGTACGGCCGCGGTCGCTCCGGGCCAGGAACACCCGGCCCATACCGCCCGCGCCGAGCCGGGCGACCAGCCGGTACGCGCCGATGCGCCGCGGATCCCCAGGCGCCAGCTGTTCCATCGCTTCCCCCCGGACCCGCATCCCCGTCGCTGGATGCATTGAGGATAGGCGCCGTTCGCGGGGGCCGCCGCCCCGCCCCTGGTCACGAGCCCGGACCCGCACCCCCGTCGCCGACCGGTCGCGGTCACGGCCGCCGACCCGGTCGCGGTCCCAGGCGCCGGTTGCGCCGACCGGCGTCACCGGACCGCCGCGCCGTTCACCCGAAGGCGGGAAGAACCCCTGCCGCCCCTTTCCGGCGGTCGCGACGGGCCCAACACTGGCCCGGCGGGACGAGCCCGACCCCCCTCGCGGCCCGGTCCCGTCCTCCGTCCCTCCTGCTGTCCTCCGGGCATCTCCCCGCCGTTCGGCTGTCGTTCGGCGCGGCGCGCCCGCCCTGAGAAAGGTGTTCCTATGCGTACGGGGAAGAAGTCCCTGGCTGCCCTGGTGATCGCGGGCGCCGCGGCGACCGGTCTGCTCTCGGCGCCGGGCGCGCAGGCCGCGTCCGCGACGCTCTACCAGGCCGAGTCGTTCGCGGGCCTCTGCCTCGAACTGCGCCCCGCGGACCGGGCGCTCGTGCAGACGGACTGTACGGGCACGGCCGAGCAGCAGTTCGAGTTCGTCTCGGCGGGCGGTGGCGCGTACGAGATCCGCGAGCTGGGCACCGGCCACTGCCTCGATGTGAAGGACGCCAGTACGGCCGCCGACGCGCCGGTCGTCGGCGCGCCCTGCGGCGGGCAGCCCAACCAGCGCTTCCAGCCGGTGTCCGGCGCCGAGGGCTATGTGATCCATACCTTCGCGGGCCAGTGCCTCGACGTGAAGGGCGGAAGTGAGGCGGCGGGCGCGCCGATCGTCCAGTCGGAGTGCCAGCTGGCCAAGGAGAGCCAGCAGTTCGCCATCGAGGTGCTCCAGCCGTAGTCAGGGGCAGCGGTACGGGTACGGAGGCGCCGCCCCCGTACCCGTACCGTCTACTCCTCCTCCAGCTCGGCCAGCACCGCGCCGAGGCGCTCCAGTACCCGGGCCGTCTCCGCGAACTCCGCCGGGCCCAGGGCGCGGGCGAGCCGGGCGGCGAGCGCCGCGTGGCCCGGGTCGAGCAGGCGCAGGGCCGCCCGGCCGTCCTCGGTGGCCGCCAGCAGTTTGGCGCGGCGGTGCGCCGGATTGGGCCCGTAGACCGCCAGCCCCCGCTCCGCCAGCAGATCCGCGGTCCGCTGGACGCTCTGCCGGGTCAGGCCCATCGACCTGGCGAGATCCGATACGGTCCGGGCCTCCCGGGCGACCGCGCCCAGGACCTGCCACGAGGCCGCCGTAAGACCGCCGTCCCCGGCGATCCGGTCCGAGATCGCGACAAAGTGGCCGTTGAGCCGGAAGACCCCGAGCGCGGTCCTGGTCAGCAACTCCCGCGGATCGGGCTCCTCCGCCCTGCTCACGCGGCGCCCTCCTCGCCGCCGCCGTCCCCTTCGAGGACCGCGAAGGCCGAGGCGTCCGAGTCGTGGAAGAGCCGGTACCAGGCGTCGAGCCGCTCGCCCTCGTAGACGCCGAGCCGGGCGAAGACCTCACGGGCGAAGGCGACGGGTTCGGTCGGCCCGGCCGTGATCAGGTCGCCGCCGGTGACGGCGTCGGCCTCGCGGTAGCGCTCGGCCCCGGCGTATCCGGTGGCGGCCAGATAGAAGGAGACGGCGCTCGTGTGGTCCCGGTCGTCCAGCAGCCCGGCCCTGGCGAGCCCGGCCGTGGCGCCGCAGATCGCGGCGACCGGGACGCCCGCCGCGAGGAACTCCCCGGCCTTGGCCGCGAACGGCGCGAGCTCGTCCCCGGTGTCCCAGGCGGACGCCCCGGCCAGGATCAGCAGCCCGCTGTCGGCCGGGTCGAGGTCGCCGAGCGCCAGATCGGGCCGGATCCGCAGACCGCCCATGGTGGTGACGGTGTCGGTGGTGGGGCCGACCGTCCGTACCGTCCAGCCGTGCTGGGCGAGATGGGCGGTGGTGTGGCCCGTCTCCCAGTCGGCCCAGGTGTCGTACACGGCCAGATGAACGGTGCGGGTCCCGTGCTGCGCTGCTGTCATCATGACAGTAGACTGTCATGATGACAGCATGCTGTCAATGATGGGATGGGACTCCCCCCCGAGGGCCGACAGAACGCCGCAGCTCAGCGGCGCATTCCAGACAACGTGCCGCTGCCCGGCACGGTGCGCCGCTGCCTACGCTGGCGCGTATGACCCCTCGAAGCACGGACCCGAGCCCCACCGGCGACACGCCCCTCGCCGGCGACCCGCCTTCCGCCGGTGACCCGGCCACCATCGGCGCCACGCCCTCCGCCGGCTCCGCCGCCCCCGACACCCCGCCGCCGCCGCTCACCGGCGCCGATGTGAAGGCCCTGGACCGGGCGCACGTCTTCCACTCCTGGTCCGCCCAGGGGCTGATCGACCCCCTCGCCGTCGCCGGGGCCGAGGGCTCGTACTTCTGGGACTACGACGGCCGCCGCTATCTCGACTTCACCAGCGGTCTCGTCTTCACCAACATCGGCTACCAGCACCCGAAGGTCGTCGCCGCGATCCAGGAGCAGGCCGGGAAACTCTCCACCTTCGCGCCCGCCTTCGCCGTCGAGCCGCGGTCCGAAGCCGCCCGGCTGATCGCCGAGCGCACCCCCGGCGATCTGGACAAGATCTTCTTCACCAACGGCGGTGCCGAGGCCATCGAGAACGCGGTACGGATGGCCCGGCTGCACACCGGCCGCCCCAAGATCCTCGCCGCCTACCGCTCGTACCACGGCGGCACCCAGACCGCGATCAACGTCACCGGCGATCCGCGCCGCTGGCCCTCCGACACCGGCACCGCCGGCGTCGTCCACTTCTGGGCGCCGTTCCTCTACCGCTCGCCGTTCCACGCCACCACCGAGGCCGAGGAGTGCGCCAGGGCGCTGAGGCACCTGGAGGACACCGTCCTCTTCGAGGGGCCGGGCACCATCGCCGCGATCGTGCTGGAGACCATCCCCGGCACCGCCGGGATCATGGTCCCGCCGCCCGGCTATCTCGCGGGCGTCCGGGAGATCTGCGACCGCCACGGCATCGTCTTCGTCCTCGACGAGGTGATGACGGGCTTCGGCCGGACCGGGAAATGGTTCGCGGCCGAGCACTTCGACGTCGTCCCCGACCTGCTGACCTTCGCCAAGGGCGTCAACTCCGGCTACGTACCGCTGGGCGGTGTGGCGATCTCCGCGGAGATCGCCGCCACCTTCGAGAAGCGGCCCTACCCCGGCGGGCTCACCTACTCGGGGCACCCGCTGGCGTGCGCCGCCGCCGTCGCCACGATCCGGGTGATGGCGGAGGAGGACGTGGTGGCCCGCGCCGCCGCGATCGGCGAGCACGTCCTCGGCCCCGGCCTCCGCGAACTGGCGGAGCGGCACCCGAGCGTGGGGGAGGTACGGGGTACGGGCGTGTTCTGGGCGCTCGACCTCGTACGGGACCGGGAGACCCGCGAGCCCCTTGTGCCGTACAACCCGGCCCCGGCCGACAACGCGGCGATGGCGTCCTTCGCGGCGGGCTGCAAGGCGGCCGGGCTCTGGCCGTTCGTCAATATGAACCGGACCCATGTCGTCCCGCCGTGCACCATCTCGGAGGCGGAGGCGAAGGAGGGCCTGGAGGCGCTGGACGCGGCGCTGTCGGCGGCGGACGCGTACGTCGTCACCGGCTGAGCGGACGGCTGAGCGGACGGGTGAGCGGACGGCTGGTAGCGGCGGGCGGGCGCGCGGGCGGGTTCGCGCCGGTCAGAGGGGGTGCGCGGTGAGCGTCCACGACCCCTTGGCGTCCACATGGATCAGCCGGGCGCCGCCGTTCAGATGGACCCGCTGCCGGAACGGCCCGATCGCCGACATCAGCAGACAGTCGGTCTGGACGAAGTCGGCGTCGTCCATGTCCAGCTCGCCGGGGCCCAGGGCGGTCAGGCTCATCGTCGCGTCGTGCCGCCCCGGTTCGCCCCGGTACTCGATCTCCAGCTCGGCGTCCGGGCCGTGATAGGCGAGCACGTCGTGGGTGTGCCCGTTGAGCGGTACGGAGACCAGCAGCCGCCGGGCCGACGACAGCGGGAGCGCGGTGATCGTCCACTCGGCGGTGGTGATGATCTCCAGACTCAGCGGATAGCTGTCCGGGGCGATGGCGGGCGTACGGGCCACGAAGTCGTCGCCCTCGCCGGAGAGCAGCAGATTGCCGGTCTCCCGCCGCCGGTTGAGCTGGTACACCACCGGCCAGTCCGTGTCCCGGTCCCGGAACACCATCTCCAGGATGACGGGACCGCGCGGCAGGGGCTGGTGGAAGGAGGGTGTCGCGCTGCCGTGGCCCCGGATCAGCTGGGGCGAGAAGGAGGGGAACGCGGCGAAGGGGTCGGCGGGCGCGGTGTCGTACGACTGGCCGTACGACTGTGCGTAGGACGGGCCGTGGGGCCGGGTGTACGGATGCCCGGGCGCGGGCGCCGGGGCCTGGAACTGCGGGGCCTGGTGGCCCGGGTCGGGGGCCAGGAAGCCGGGCGGGGTCGCCGGGCCCGCCGGAGGCGTCGGGTCCACGATCCGATGCCCCGGGGCGTACGAGTGCCCGGCCACGGGCGCCCGCATCGTGCCCGTCGTACCGTTCGGGTGCTCCGGGACGAACGGCGGCACATCGGCGCCCGGCGCGTACCGATCCGGCGGCGCGACGGGCGCCCGGTACAGCTCCGGCGACTGGGCTATATGGGCTGCCTGTGGTGCCGGGGCGGACCGCTGGAAGTCCGCGACGACGCCCGCGAGCCCGGACGCGTACCCCTGTCCGATCGCACGGAACCGCCAGCCGCCGTCCCGCCGGTACACCTCGCCCAGGAGGATCGCCCGCTCCTGCGCCGCGCCCGTGATCTCGTGCCGTGCGACGGGCACACCGTCGTACCCCTGCGCCTGGATGTAGAGACCCGGCACCATCCCGAAGACGAGCCCCTCGATCCCGTCCACGGACGCGATGAACACCACGCGTTCGACGTCCGGCTCCACGGCGGTGAGATTCACGTCCAGCCAGATCGCGGACTGGCCGTGCCCGTCGGTCCGCCCCGCGTACCCGACCGCACCCGAAGGGTGCGGCGTCGACGTCGGACCGACCACGTCCGAGCGGCCGGGCCGGCAGCCGCCCCCGGCGTCGAGCAGCAGCGCCACCGCCTCGATGCCGGGCACGGACGGGGAATGCGCGTGCCCCACCAGGATCCGCAACGGCACGGCGGGGACGGGAGCGTTGCCGCCTCGGGGGATAAAGGTCATACGGCACATGCTGACATCGGGGACACCGCCCCGTCGACGCCCTTCGTCCCCCTCGTCACGATCACGTGCTCACGGGGTTCGGCGGACGCTCGGCGGACGTCGCGATCACGTGCTCACGTGCTCACCTGCTCACCTGCTCACCGGTCCCGGCAGACGTCGCGGTACGGCACGCCGGGGAGATGGCCGGCCCACTGCCCGGGCTCCGGGCCGCCGCCCGCGCGGGCGCAGGCCGCCCGTACCGCGTCCTCGGCGGCGAGGGAGTAGGAGCGGGTCGGGGTGTCCGGGGTCGTGACCCGGAGCTCCCGCCCGTCCGGGGAGAACCCCATCGCCAGCACCGGCCCGTCGGCGGACGGCAGGGGCGAGCCGTCCGTGTCGGGCGCGGCCGTGTCCCAGACTCGGATCGCGCTGTCCCGGTCCCCCACCGCGAGCCACCGGCCGTCCGCCGAGAAGGCGAGTACCGGTACCGACCGCGCGGCCCGGTCGGTGTCCCGCAGGACGGCGATCAGTT
Source organism: Streptomyces sp. NPDC059248 (assembly GCF_042753905.1). Classification (NCBI taxonomy): domain Bacteria; kingdom Bacillati; phylum Actinomycetota; class Actinomycetes; order Kitasatosporales; family Streptomycetaceae; genus Streptomyces; species Streptomyces sp. NPDC059248. Next base: position 140,735 of record NZ_JBHYZV010000001.1, read on the forward strand.
CCCGTCCCGTGCCGTCCCACAGGGTCGTCCGGCCGCCGCTGTCGGCGACGGCGAGGAAGCGGCCGTCCGGGTCGAACGCGGCGGCGTCGATGTGGTCCTCGCCCGGCACGACGGTCTCGAACCGGCCGGTGCGGGGATCGGCCAGGTAACGCGTATTGGTCAGTACCCGGCCGTCGGGCGCGGTCGCCCGTACTTCTCCGTACGGTCCGTCCAACAGCGTCGACCAGCGGCGGCCGGGGACGTCGAGGACGTCCAGCGACTTGCGCTCCACGGCCGAACGGGAGGTCAGGACCTTCCGGCCGCCGGGCGAGACGCTCAGGCCCTCGGTGGCGTCCGGCGGCAGGGGTACGGAGCGGATGGCGCCGGAGCGGATATCGCGGACCGCGAGCGATCCGGGTCCTTCGCGGTACGCGAAGTGCCGGCCGTCCGGGCTGAACTCCGCGCCCCGGCACAGCGTCCCGCACGGCTCGGGGCGGCGGGGCGCGGGCAGTTCGGCGACGACCCGGCCGCCGGGGAGTTCACGGAGCCGCCGGACGCCGTCGTGCTCGGTGGCGAGGGTCCGGCCGTCCGGGCTGTACCGCGCCCCGAGGACGGGGGCCGCCGACCGCTCCGCGCCGGAGGAGGGCAGTTGGAACGAGAGGGTCCACACGGAGGCGCCGGGCAACCGGGCGTCCCGGAAGCGGATGATCCCCCGCTCCAGGTCGAGGTGGGGTTCGGAGAACGACCGGTTCCCGGTGTCGACCCGCAGCACGCTCACGGGCGCGGCGTCCGCCGGGAGCCGCCAGAGCCGGATCTCCTCGTGGGCGACGGTGACGGCATGGCTTCCGTCGGCGCTGAAGGCCGGATACGGGTAGCCGCCGGTGGGGAACCCGGGGCGCTCGCGGCCCGTCGTCACGTCCCACAGCCGGATCCCGTCCTCCGATGTGACGGCGATCGTCCGCCCGTCCGGCAGGAACAGGTGGTCCTCCGCGGCGTCGCAGATCCCGGCCTTCCGGGCCCAGGTGCCGGGGAGCCGGCGGTCCGTGCGGACGTCCCAGACCTGGAGTGGCCCGTCGGCCGGGCAGAACGTGAGCAATTCGGCGTCGGGCGCGACCCGGACGCGCCGCAGATCGTGCCGCTCGGGTCCGGTGCCCAGGAGGGCGCGGCCGGTGCGGACGTCGTACAGCCGGACCGGTTCGCCGTCCCGGTGCGTGACGAGGGTCCGGCCGCCGGGGCCGAACCAGGCGTAGTCGCCGTTGGGTTCCCGCCGGGGGCGGGACGGACCGTAGACGGTGTCCGTGGGGCCGCCGGTCCGCAGATCCCGGATCCGGATGCCGTCGGGGGCGTAGTAGGCGACCTTCGTGGTGTCCGGCGATATATCGAGGATGTGGTCGGCGTGCGCGCCCATGCCGGACAGGGCGGGGAGTTCGGTACGGCCCGTGACGTCCCAGCGTTCCGTGGTGTCCGGGCCGACGGCCGTCATGGTGCGGGCGTCGTCGCTCAGCCGGATCCACACATTGTTGATCTCGTTGGGGATATCGGGGAGCGGCGCGGTGTACACATCGGTGAACGGCTGGGCCGCCGCCGCGAACAGCGCCTCCCGGGTCTCGGGCGTCTCGGCGAGCCGCCACGCGGCGACGCTGAGCCGGATCGCGGTCCTCGGATCGGTCGTCCTGCGCGCGTCGGCCACCCCGGCGAGCCACCGGGCCGCCGACTCGTCGGCGCGCCGCTCGCTCACCCGGCTCTGCTGCCAGGCGACGCCCCCGGCGACGGCCGCCAGACAGAGCAGCACGGAGAGCGCGACGATCAGCCCGCGCAGCCTCCGCGCGGCCCGTAGGGCGGCCCGTGCCTCGCGGGCACGGGCGGCGAGCGACGCGTCGAGGAAGGCGCGTTCGGCGGGGGTGAGGGGGATCCGGGCGGGGTGGGGCGGGGGCGTCTCCGCGGTGTCGGGTACGGCGCGACCGGCCGCGGCCCGTCCGTACCGCCACCCTTGTCGCCATCGGATACGTAACGCCGCGGGGCCGCCCGTGCCCGTGCCCGTGCCCGCGCCCTTTGCTCCGGCCGTGCCCGCGCCCGTCGCGCCGAAGGCGTCCCGCGCCGCCTCCAACTGGCCGCCGCGCAGCAGCGCGCCCGCGTCGCCGCCCAGCTCCGCCCAGACCCGCGAGCCCTCCGCGAGCCGTCTGCGCAGCCGCAGCACGTCCCGGTCGGCGTCGATCCAGGCGCGCAGCCGGGGCCAGGCCGTGAGCAGGGCCTCGTGCGCCAGGTCGGCCGTCGTGTCGTCGACGGTGAGGAGCCGGGCCCGTACGAGCCGTTCCAGGACGTGTTCGTACCCCGGCGGGGCGAATCCGGTACGCGCGGCGGGCCGCCGGGTGTCCTCCGTGCCCTCGCCGGGGGAGACCAGCCGCAGCAGCATCACCCGGGCCACCTCGGCCTCGTCGGCCGTGAACGCGCCGAAGACGTCCTCGGCGGTATGCGCGACGGCGCCCCTGACCCCGCCGACGGCGTCGTACGCGGCGACGGTCATGGTCCGGCCCCGGCGGCGCCGCCAGACCTCCCGCAGGGTGTGGGCCATCAGCGGCAGCCCGCCCGGCTCGTCGGCGACATCGGCCACGATCCGGGAGGTCAGGGCGCGTTCCACGACGAGCCGCGCGGCGGTCGCGGGCCCGACGACGGCCTCGCGTATCTGCTCGCGGCCCATCGGCCCGACGAGGAGTACGGCGTCCTTGAGGGCGCGGAGCAGGGCGGGCTGGTCGGCGCACCGGCCGTAGAAGTCGGCGCGTACGGCGATCACGACCCGGGCGCCGCCGTCCACCATCAGATCGGTGAACGCGGCGCGTTCGGCGGGGTCGGCGCAGAGGGTGAAGACCTCCTCGAACTGGTCCACGACGACAAGGGCGCCCTTGGTGAAGAGGTCCTTGTGGGTCCTGGCCGGGGTGGGGCCCGGCGTCAGGATCCGGACCACGGACGGCGCGGGCCCCCCGCCCGCGCCCCCGCTCCCGCCCGCCCGTATCGCGGGCACGAGACCGGCCCTCAGCAGGGACGACTTGCCGCTGCCCGACGCGCCGACGAGCGCGGCGAACGGGCGGCGGCGGGTGAGGTCGAGAAGTTCGGCGACCAGGTCGTCCCGGCCGAAGAAGTGGTCGCTGTCCTCGGGGCCGTAGCGGTTGAGCCCCGGATACGGACAGCCGGCGTCGTCCGGCGCGGATGCGGCGCCCTCGGCGACGGCGCGCCACCGCCGCTCCCAGTCGGCGGCGGCCGACGCGTCCCCGACGCAGGCGGCGACGTACGCGAGGGTGACGGCGAGCGACGGCAGCCGCTCGCCCGCGGCGGCGGCGGAGAGGGTGGGCGCGGAGTACGGGCAGTCGCGGGCCATGGCCCGGTAGGTGGGGCCGCCCGCGGTGCGGCGCAGCTCCCGCAGGTCGTACGCGAACCGCTGGACGGGCCCGGCGTCCGGGTCCAGCGGGTTCTCACGGCGTCCCATCGGGCTCTCCCCCCGTCGCGGCGCTGCCCGGCTCTCCCTGGGGCGCCGACCGCGAGGGTAGCCAATTGATGGGCCCGGAGAGGGGGCCTGCCTATCAACAGGGGCGCCGGTTCGACTCGTTCCATGCTCGACACCGCAGTCCGTCGCGTCCCCGCCCCCTCCGCCGCCTCACCCGCCGTGCCGATGTCCGCCGCCTGGCGGGTCGCCGTCCCGCCCGCCCTGCTGATGCTGGTACTCGGGCTGTGGGGCCTGGGCAGGGACGGCGCGATCTGGGCCGACGAGGCGGTCACGTACGACATGGCGACCCGTACGGTCCCGGAGATCTGGCGCACGCTCGGCACGGCGGACGCGGTCCACGGCCTCTACTACCTGCTGATCCACGCGGTGTTCGCGGTCTGGGAGCCCGGAGTCGTACCGATGCGGCTGCCGTCGGTGCTGGCGATGGCGGCGACGGCAGCCGGGGTCGCGCTGATCGGCCGCCGGCTCGCGGGCCCGCGCGCCGGGCTGCTGGCGGGCCTGCTGCTGCCGTGGCTGCCGACGGTGCAGCGGTACGCCCAGGAGGGCCGGTCGTACGCGCTGGTGTGCGCGTTCGTCACCTGGGGCACATGGCTGCTGCTGCGGCGCCGGTGGGCCGCGTACACGATCGTGATGCTGATCGCCTGTCTGCTGCACGAGTTCGCGATCCTCGCGTTGGTGGCGCACGGTGTGACGCTGTGGCAGACCCACCGGACCAGGACGCTCCACGACGGCCCGGGGGAGCGGCTGCTCGCCGCCGTCAGGGCCCTGCCGTCCGGCTGGCGGGCCGCCGCGTGCGCCGTCACCGCCGGTCTGGCGCCGCTGGCGGTCCTCAGCGTCACCCAGTCCCAGCAGGTCGACTGGATAGCCTTCCCCAGCACCCCCGAACTCGTCCTGGTGGCGGCGGTCGTGGCCCTGGCCCGGGTGAGCCCGCGGCTGCCCCTGCCGCCCGGTCTCACGGCGGTGGCCGTACCGATCCTGGCCCTGCCGACGGCGATCCTCCTCGCCGTCTCCGTACTGCATCCGCTGTACGTCGACCGCTACGTCCTCACGTACACCATCGGCGCCGCCCTGCTCCTGGGCGCGGCGCTCGACCACTACTGGCCCCGCGCACTCGTCCTGGCGACGACGGCGGCGATCACCGCCACCCTCCTCGTCAACGGTCCGGCCCTGCGCGCCCCGGAGAGCCGCAGCAACGACATGGCCGAGGTGGCGAAGGTGGTCGCGGAGCTGTCGTCCCCGGGCGACGGCGTGCTGTTCACCCCCACCCGCCGCCGCGTCTACACCCTGGTGACCCCGGCCGACTTCCACGCCCTCAAGGATGTGTCCCTGGCGTCGTCCCCCCGCGCCTCCCACACCCTCTTCGGTACGGAACTCCCCCCGGCCGCCATCCGCGCCACGATGCTCCGCACGCCCCGCGTGGTGGCGGTCCAGGACCACCGGGGCAAACCCGTGGACCCGTTCCCGGCGGAGCGGGTGAAACGCGAGGTGCTGGCGGAGTCGTTCACACTCGTGGAGGAGCGGAAGGTGGGCACGGTGCGGATAGGCGTCTACATCCGCAAGGACACGGGCTGACGGGCGCTCCGGGGGATCAGAGGCTCTCGCTCATGACCGGCGGCCCTGCCGACAGGGTGAGGAGGGCGAGCCTGCGCAGGCGTTCGTAGTACCGGACTCCCGCGGGCCCGGTGAGCGGAGTGAGTTCGGGGATGACCCGGTCCAGATCCTCGACACAGCCGCGCAGGATGCCGATTCGCCACAGGTCGAGGACGCCGTCGTTGTTCAGCCAGGTGAGAACGCAGCCCGCGATGTCCGCGTCGAGCAGCACCAGGTCCGTGTCCCCGAACGCGACACCTCGTAGGCCGGCCGGGAAGGGGGCCCGGCGCTGTTCGTCCCAGAGGGCGGCCGCGTCCCGCAGCCGCTCGGATGATCTGTTCATTCTCGCCATATTGCTTTACCGGGCGGATGTTTCCGCAGGCCGGGCCGAGGGGGGTTCCACCACCTCCGTGTCCGACCCGCGTGGCACCATGCCGTCATGTCCCTGCACCATCCCGACGGCGCCTACGCGATCACCTTCATGTACTCCGTGCCCGATGAAGCCTGGTATCTGGAGCTGGATCTCGTGGCCGGGCAGCGGACCCTCGTGACCGCGATAGTGCCCGACGAGGAGCCCGCGCGGGAGCCGACGGTCTGCTTCGACTCCGGTGGGCCGCACCACGACATTCCGTACGACGTCATGAAGTGGTTCACGGGCGAGGTCGAGAAGGAGATCCGGACCTCCCGCGCCTGGATGCGGCTGCGGCCCGAGCTGGTCGAGGTCGTGTACCGGCTGCGGCAGGAGTATCTGGGGATGATCGGCGACGACGAGTTCCCCGGGGTCCTGGCGGAGATCCGGGCCGAGGTGCCCGCGGTGGACCTCGCGGCCGTGCTCGTCAGCGCCTTCGGGCGGAGGCCCGACGGCAGCGCCGCGGAGCGCGCCGACTACCGGGACGTACTCCGGAAGGCGGTGCGCCGGGACGCGCCCGTCGCACCGCTCGGCGAGGAGCCCGGCGAGGAGCCCCGTCCGGAGGACACCGCGCCCGGCGTACCCCGGACGGTCACAGGCTGCGCGCTGTGATGTCGCCGTAGGAGGTGGTCGCGTGGATGGCCAGGGTCGCGCTGTCGCCGTCGCCGCCCTTGAGGGCGTTGTCGATCCGGCCGTACGAGGTCCCGGCGTCCAAGGAGGCGAAGACCCCGCGTGCGGCGCCGACCGTGATCCCGCCGTGCTCGGTGCGCAGGGTGACCGCGCCGCGCGTGGCCTCCGTGATGTGGATGGCGCCCTTCTGGATGCTGATCTCCGCGTCGCCGCCCAGCCGGCCGACCGAGACGTCGCCCGAGGAGACGGTGAGGCGGGCGCTGTCCGCCTCGTCGAGCTTGACCGTGGCCAGCTCGCCCTCGAAGGCGACGTCCCCGAGCCGTCCGACGCCGCGGAACTCACCGCTCGCGGCCTTCGCCTCGATCCGGGAGCCGGCGGGCAGCCGGACCGTCACCTCGACGGAACCGCGGGCGCCGAGGATCCGGTTCTTCGGCTCCGGGGCGGCGATCCGCAGGAAACCGGCGCCGAAGGTGACCTCGGTCTCCGCCGCCGCCTTCACATCGCGGCTCCGTGAGGCGTCGGCGGGCAGGACCTCGACCGTGGTGTCGGCCCGGTCGGCGGCGATGAACCGGATACGTCCCGCGGGGATGTCGAGGACGGCGGAGACCGGGGCGGTGGTGGCGAACGTCTGCATGGTGCGCTCCTTCGGCTTGCTGCTTACTGCTTGCTGTTTCCGATGAGTGAAACGCTACGTTGCCTTTCCTGTTCGGGCAACAAGTTCGTTGCGCAAGAACATCAAACATGCAGGTCAGAGGTGATAATTCGTTGCAACGGCATGTTGTTTAATGCAATGTTGGGGCGCTTGCGCGTTGCAATGATGAGTCGCTGAACGCTATGGTCGCGACAGAACGCGCCCCACGGCGCGCCCCATGGAGGAGGAAACCGTGCCCGGAGGCAGGCTCACTCAGCAGGAACGCCAGCAGATCGCGCTGGGGCTGGCCGACGGCCTCGCCTACGCGGAGATCGCCAGGAGCCTCGACCGCCCGACCTCGACCGTCACACGGGAGGTCATGCGCAACGGCGGCCCCACCACCTACCGCGCCGACCTCGCCCATCGCGCCACCGAACGCCGCGCGCACCGGCGCGGGCGGACCGTGCCCCCGGGGGAACGGCCGCCCGGGAGGGGGGCGGAGGGCGGCGACGAGGCCGTGCGGGAGTACGAGGAGGTGTTCACCACCGTCCTCATGCAGTCCGGGCTGCCCAAGATGATGGCCCGGGTGCTGGTCTGCCTCTACACCACCGACGCGGGCAGCCTCACCGCGTCCGAACTCGTCCGCCGCCTCGGGGTCAGCCCGGCCTCCGTCTCCAAGGCGATCTCGTTCCTGGAGGACCAAAACCTCGTCCGCCGGGAGCGCGACGAGCGCCGCCGCGACCGTTACGTCGTCGACAACGACGTCTGGTACCAGACGATGATGTCCGCCTCACGGGCCAACGCCCGGCTCGTGGAGGTCGCGCGCCAGGGCGCCGGCGTCCTCGGCCCCGGCACCCCGGCCGCCGTCCGCCTCGAGAACGTCGCCCGCTTCGTCGACTTCGTCTCCGAGAACATCGCCCGCGCGGCCGAGCAGGCCCGCGACATCCTCTTCGCGGACCCCGGGGCACCCGCCCCGTCGCCGGACACCGCCGCGGAGCCCGAGCCCCGCCCGGAGCAAGAAAGGCCCTAGTTTCCGGGAAGCGTCTCGTCCAGATACCGCTGCACCGGTTCGAAGAAGCCGTACGGCACGAACTCCGCGATCTCCTCGCGCCGTACCCAGGCCAGTTCCGCCAGGTCCTCCGGGTCGCCGACCCGGGCCGTGCCGCCCGTGACCTCGCACGCCGTGTAGGTCATCCGGCGGCCCGTCGACGGGTGGACGCGTTCGCCGAGGAGGCGGAGCGGGGCGACGTCGAGACCCGTCTCCTCCTTCGCCTCGCGGACCGTCGCCGCGGCCGCCGACTCGCCGGGCTCGATCTCACCGGCCGGGAACTGCCAGGAGAGCCGGCCCTCGCTCCTCCGGCGGCGCACCATCAGCAGCCGCCCCTCGTGGACGACGACCGCCGCCGCGATACCCGGTTCAGGTGCGGCTGCCTGCTGCGTCATTTCTGCTCCTCCAGGGCGGCCAGTACGGGTGGAAAGATCGTATCGAGGGGGATGAAACGCGTCACGGCATTTACGTCGACCCAGATAACGTCCATATTCTCGACGGTGTCGGAGTTCGTCGCCTCGCCCGCCAGGTATTCGCACAGGAAGTATTCGCACAGAACGCTGGTGACCGGATGGAGTCGTTCCCCGAGCCGGCGGCGGACCACACAGCGCACCCCGGTCTCGTCCAGCGTCTCGCGGACGGACGTCGTTTCCGGCCGGGCGCCGGGCTTGACGACGCCCGCCGGGAATTGCCAGGTGATACCGCTGACCTCGGTGTCCCGCCGGCATACCAGCAAAACCTCGTGGCCGCGGATGACCACCGCGATCGCCACCCGCAGGACCTGCGCACCGGCCGGGCCCCTCAACTGGTCCGCGCGTTCCCGCCCGACCAGCAGGGCGAACCGCTGGCGGACCGCCGGGGCGGCCCGCTCGTGGACCGTGTCGAGCAACTGCTGCATCTCCCGGCGCGGTACGACCCCGGGGTCCGCGTGCCAACTCGCCACCGTCCGTACGCCGATGCCCAATTGCGCGGCGAACTGCTCGTTTGTGAGGCGCGACGCGGCCTGGAGCAGACAGGCGTACCGTCCGCTCCAGACGTCGACGACATCCACCCGCCCCGCCCCCTTCCGGCCCCCTCGGCGTCCCCCGTCGTGGCGTGACGTCCGCACTGAAGGTGCACTCCGGCTGCACTGCCACCGCATGGTGCCGCGTGGAGCGTCCGGAAAGAATGGGGCTCACCGAAGTGGGTGGTCCCGCGGGCGGTCCGGTGAACGGACGGTCCGCGGAAGCGCCCGCCCGGAGATCTTTCCGAAAGCGAATCCGCATGCGAACAGGTGCCGCGCCGTGCTGCCGGTAACGGTGAAGAGTTTAAAGGAATGGCCGTGATCGACAGCTCCGTTATCGCACACTGGCCGAATCAGGCGCCTTTCCAGATTCACAGTACAGGAATTCGATCATGGTATATCCCTCGTGCGGGGAGCCGCCCGATTACCCGTTCGGGTGAGATTCCGCCGGTAGCCTCGGCACCGGCGGCCGGCGGGTCGTCACGCTGTCCGTGCACAGGATCGAAGGGACACCCATGGTTGAGGACCAGGCACATTCCGTCGAGCGCACACTTGTTCTGCTCAAGCCCGACGCTCTGGCGCGGGGGCTGGCGGGACGGATCATCTGCCGATTCGAGGATGCCGCACTGAAGATCGTCGGCACCAGGATGACGTGGATGGACGAGGAGTTCACCCGGCGCCACTACTCCGATCTGGAGGAGCGGCTCGGAGCCGAGGTCTACCGGTTGACGGCGACCTTCATGCAGCAGGGCCCGGTGATCGCCCTGGTCCTTGAGGGGTACGACGCCATCGCCACCGTACGGAAGATCGTCGGCAGTACCTACCCGAACGAGGCCCCCGCGGGCACCGTCCGGGGCGACTTCTCGCACTACAGCTCCGCCGGCAGCATCGCGTCGGGCAAGGCCGTGGCCAACCTCGTCCACGCCTCCGGGAACAAGGCGGAGGCCGACCAGGAGATCGCGCTCTGGTTCGACAAGGACGAGCTGCACGACTACAAGACGCTCGCGGAGATCTACACCTACTGAGCCCGAGTCGTACGGTCTCCGGCGCCACCTCGGGGGCGCCGGAGCGTTGAACGGCATCGGGTGCACCACCGAGACCGCCGAGACCGCCGAGAGGGATCATGAGCGACCAGCCGCGTCCGGCTCCCACCGAGGAGCTGGAGTCCGTCTTCCGGGACGAGTTGACGTCCGACCGGTGGGCCGCCGCCGAGACGTCGTACGCCCTCGCCGTACGCCACCGTGACCAGGGCGACTGGCCCGAGTCCCGGGTGTGGGTACGGCGGTGTCTGCGGCTGCTGGCCGGCTACCCGGACGAGACGGAGAGCCAGGTGGCCACCCGCCGGACCGACGTCGGGGGCGTACCGCTTCCGACGTATCTCCACGAGGGGGTGGTCCGGGGGCGCTTCGGCGACCCGGACTGACCCCCGCCACGCCCCACCCGCCCCACCCAGGTAACCACCGGCCGGACCGGCTCCGCACACCCCGCACACCCCACGGAGCCGGATCCGGCGGTGTCGTCGTGCCCGAACGAGGAGGCGAGAGACCGTGCCCATCGAGATCGAGATGCGTGCCCGCTTCACCCAGGACGTCCATGACCGGCTCGTCGCACTGCTGCGGCGCGACGGTGACGACCTGGGTCCCGACGACAAGCTCATCCACTTCTACGTACTCCCGGACCGGCTGCTCAAGGTCGTCGAGAACACCTCCGCCGGGACCGCGAAGATCAGCCTCAAGGACGGCCGGATCGGGCGGGGCGCGGCCTTCCCCGAGACCGAGTTCGGGCTCGCGCCCGACGACATCCCGGCCGCCGTACGGCTCTTCGACACCCTCGGGTTCGCGGACACCCGCCACGAGGCGTACACCCGGCGCCGCAACTTCCGTTACGGCGGCGTCGAGATCGCGGTCAAGTGGAGCCGGGCGTGGGAGCACCACGCCGAGTTCGAGGTGCTCCTCCCGGACGGCGCGTCGGACGCGGCCCGTGCGGAGGCCGTCGCCCGGATCACGGCCGTCGCCGACGACCTCGGTGTGGCCCTGATGAGCGAGGACGAACTGGCTGCCTTCACCGCCGCCTTTGAGGCGCGCGAGCGGGAGCGGAGCAACGTACAGGAGGTACGGGAGGAACAGGGGGAGCGCGGGGCAGGCCGGACGCACGAGGTGCGTGAGAAGGGCCGACGGTGGGCAACGCGCGGTCGATGACAGCAGGTCAACCCAACGGGGAGGGTTCGGCAGCGATGAGTACGACATCCGTCGACGGGCACAGCCTGACGGAACAGGCGGCGCTTCGGCGGCTGCCCGAGCATCAGTACACGGACCGGGCGACGGTCGAGTGGATCGCCGCCCACCGGCCCGCGGCGCCGCGTTCGCCCCGGGTCGTCCCGCGACCCGCGACCCGGGCGCTGGTACGCCGGGCCGGGCTGCCGCCCGCCTGGCTGGCCGAGCCCCGGCTCGCCGACGGTGTCCACGGCGTCCGGCACTGTCTGCGGACGGCCGCGCTGGCGGCCGTACTCGCCGAGGCGAGCGGGCTGGACGCCGGCACCACGGCCACGGCCGTCGTCGCGGCGGCGGTGCACGACTGCCGCCGCCGCCACGACCGGGACGACCGGGGCCACGGGGAGCGCGCGGCCGACTGGCTGACGGAGCGCGCGGACACCGTATGGGGGCACTTCGGGCTCCCGGCCCCGCCACCGGACGTCGTCGCGCGCGCCGCCGCAGCCGTACGACTGCACGACGTCCCGTACGCGGCGTTCGGCACGGATACGGGTACGGGTACGGGGCCGGGAGCTCCGGGGGTCCCGGGGGCTCCGGCGGCCCCCGCACCGGCCGCCGCCGCGCGCACCGCCGCCGCACTCGCCGACTACCACCGCGACCCCGCCACCGCCGCCGTCTGCGACGTCGTCAAGGCCGCCGACGCGCTCGACCGCTACCGGCTGCCGAGGACCAGCTGGTGGCCCGACGCCCGGCAGGTCAGACTGCCCGCCTTCGACGCCTTCAGGAACCTCGCCTTCACCCTCGTCGTCGACTCCGAACGGGCCCGGATCGCCGGGGCCGGCAGCACGGCCGCCGTCCTGTCCGCACTGGCGGAGAAGGACATCGCCTGACCATGGAGATCTTCGACGCGTACCGGCCCTGGGCCGACGCCCATGTGTTCTTCGACGCCGCCGGGGTCCCCTTCACCGGCCCCGCGGCCGACGACCCCCTGTCCCGGCAGACCGCCGCCTGGGAGCGGCGGCTGGCCGAGTCGCCCAACGGGCATCTGCTGCGGCAGAACGCCCTGTTCGACGCCCTCAGCGGCGGCGGGCGGCTGTATCTGCTCCATGTCACCCACGCCCTGGAGCGGATCAGCCGCCAGGGGGTGCTCTACCCCTCCGGCGGGTGTCTCGTCGGCAGCGTCTACTGCGCCCCGCTCACCGCCGCCGACCGAGGCTTCCGGATGCACAACCTGGCCGAGTACATCCTCACCAAGGAGGCGCCCGCCTTCCTCGCCCGGCTCGGGGTCACCGACCGCGTACCGACCCCGCTGGTCTTCGAGATCGACGTACCCCCGCACGCCTACCGCGGCCTCGCGGGCATCGACTACCTCCGGCTCGGCCAGATCCACCTCGGGATCTACCGGCACCTGGAGTATCTGCTCGGTACGGACGAACGGCACCGGCTGCGGGACGCCGTCGTGGCCCGGGTACGGAACTCCGCCGTCTTCCTCGCCACGTCCGCCGCCGTCACCCACCGGGGGCTGCGGATCGCCGCCGGTCCCTATCTGCGGCTGCTCGCCGACGCCGTACCCCGATTACCCATCCTCGGCTACCTCTACTTCGAGGCGGTATCCGAGTATCTGATGCTCCACTCGACCTCCCCGCACACCCGCCGCCTCGCCGAGGTCGGCGAACTGAACAACTGGCTCTACAAGGAGGTCCTCTTCGCCTCCTACCCCGATATGGCGGGCAAGTTCGACCTCGCCGCCTTCCATCCGCGCCCCGAACGGCTGCCGGGACTGTTCCGCCGGATCGACCCGGGTATCGACCCCGCGCACGCCGCCGACTACCTCGTCGAACGGATCAGCCACCTCGTCGCCGCCCGGCTCATCGCCCCCGGCGGAGTCCCCAGCGCCTGGCACCACACCCGCTGGGAGTTCGACGCCCTCGCGCCCCGCTTCGGACCGCTGCTGGGGCATCTGATCCACCGCGAGCTGCGCACCTTCGGCCGCTACCCCGACTTCTACTTCTACTTCGACCAGTACAAGGCCCTCCAGGCCTGGAACTACTGGAACCACATGGGCATCGTCGCGCCCTTCAACGGCACGATGCCCAAGGGCGAGGTCGGCATCAACCCGGCCTACCCCCACCTCGGCTACCGCGTCTGGCGGGCCGAACGCGACGACACCGGCCATGTCCACCCCGTCGAGGAGCTGCCGCTCACGATCGCGCCCCGGCTCGTGGACATCAAGTACACGCTGATGCGCAACAACCAGTGGGCGGCGCCGACCGCCAGCGCCGCCTGATCCGCTCCGTTCATCCCTGTTCATCCCTGTTGTCTCGACCCTCCTTGACGGGAGAGGAGATCCGTCATGCGTACTTTCGGCCCGTCGGCCTTCGCCGCCGACCGGCTCGGCGAGCAGATCGCCGACGTCCTGTCCGACCCGGGCACCACCCACGGCCTTGCCCGCGCCCTGCGGACCGCGGCCAAGGAACTCGAACTCCACCGCCACCACCTCGCCGGACGGCGGGCCCGGCCCGGCGGCCGGATCGAACACCGGCCCGCCCGCGTCCAGATCGGCGGCGGCGCCCACCGCGCCGACGGCTTCTTCAACATCGACGCCCGGCCGCCCGCCGATCTGCTGTGGGACGTCCGCGAAGGACTCCCGCTGTACGACGCCTCCGTCGAGCTGGTCTTCTCCGAGCACTTCCTGGAGCACATCGACTACCCCCGGTCGGCCAAGCGGTACGCGGCGGAGGCCCACCGCGTCCTGCGGCCCGGCGGCCGGATCGTCACCGGCGTCCCGGACGCGGCGTTCGCGCTCGGCCGCTACTACGGGCCGCTGGACCCCGTCGACGAGACCATCGCCCGGTGGTACTCCCGACGGGACTGCCGGCCGCATATCAACACCCGGCTCGACCTCGTGAACCTGGTCTTCCGGGACCAGGACGACGACCCCCGCTACACGCCGCACCTCTGGGCGTACGACCACGAGAAGCTCGTCCAGCTCTTCACCGAGGCCGGGTTCGGACGCGTCGAACCGTGGACCTTCGACGCGACGATCGCCAACCCCAAGCGCCGGTGGGGGAGCGTGTACGTGATCGCGACCAGGTAGCCCGGCCCGTTACGGGCGCGGGTTCCGGGGGACCGGACCGGACCCGCGCCCCACCGCCACCCCCTGTTCGCCTTACTCCAGGGGTTCGACCTCGATGTAGCGGTGCCCCCGCTCACCCCGGTACAGCAGGGCGTCCCAGCCGCCCGCCGACTCCAGGGCCGCGACGCACGCCCGGAGCCGGACGCCCGCCTCGTTCCGCGCCCCGCCGCCCGGCGGGCCCAGCCACTCGACGCGGGCCGTACCCGGGCGGGGGCCGGGGGCGACCCGGTAGCCGGTGGCGGCGCGTTCACCGGTGGCGGTCACGGACGACGGGGGCAGACCGGCCGCCTCCAGGGTCAGGGCCACCGCGCGGACCGGCTGATTGCGTTCCCAGGCCGCGGGTACGGCGCCGCTGAGCCGGCGGATCTGCAACAGCCCCGCGTAAGCCGTCCGTACTTCCGCCATCCGTACTTCCTCCGCCCGCACCACCTCGTCGTTCGCGCCGGAGCGCGCGGGACCGTCACCGGTCGCCGGTTCGAAGACATCAGCCATCGTTCCCCCTCATCCGCTCACCTCGTCCTCACGCGGGGCTGGCCTATCGTGTCCGGAACCCCCGGCGAAGGAGAAGCCATCGATGCCCGGTCCCGGCAGCACCCCGGTCACCCGCAGCACCCTGCGGCAGCAGATCGCGGACGCTTTGCGCGACGAGGTGCTCGCCGGACGCCTCCAGCCCGGCCAGGAGTTCACGGTCAAGCAGATCGCCGAACAGTACGGGGTGTCGGCGACACCCGTACGCGAGGCGCTGGTCGATCTGTCGGCCCAGGGCCTGCTGGAATCCGACCACCACCGCGGCTTCCGGGTCCACCAGTTCACCGTCGCCGACTTCCGGGACATGGTGGAGACCCGGTCGCTGGTGATCGACGGAATCCTCCAGCACGCCGACCGGGAGGGCCGCACGAGCGTCAACGCGGCAGCCGTCGCCCCCGTCCGGCGCCGGGCCGAGGAGGCCGACCGGGCCGCGCGCGGCGGTGACCTCGACATCCTCATCGGCTACGACCTCCGGTTCTGGCGCGAGCTGGGGACGATAGTCTCCAATCGCTATATCTCGGACTTCCTCCATCAGCTTCGGGTACAGATCTGGGTCTTCGCCATGCCCCACCTGCGCATTGAGCCGGACGTCCGGCGGTGGCTCTTCAGCGGCTACGAAGACCTGATCAACGCCCTGGTCACCGGGGAGCTGGAGACCGCGCGCGGGGTACTGAACGGCTACCACGAGCTGTCCCTGTCCTGGGCCGACCGGCTCGACGAACGGTTCACGTCATGACGCATCCGTCCCTCCCGGACACCCCCGGGCCCGGGGATACCCCCCCGAACCCACCACCGGCGCCCGCGGCGGTTCCGGGGGGTCCGGGGGCTTCCACGGCTCCGGCGCCGCCCGCGCCTCCGGCGGTTCCCGCACCCGGCAGGGCCCGCGCGCGCGGTACGGCTCCGTCCCCGACCGCCGGCGCCGCCCCGGAGGGCGTCGCGTCCGCGACGGCGACCGGCGACACCGCACCGGGCGGGTCGGCCGCCGTTCCGCCGCCGGACACCGGGTCGGCCGCCGTCCCGCCGCCGGACACCGGGGCAGTGGCGGTCCGCACGGCTCCGGCCGTGGACACCGCCGGGAGCCCGGCCGTGGGCGGCCCGGTCGCCGCGGTGCCCCCCGCGTCCCGTGCCGGAGGCGATCCCGTCGCCGCGGTGCCCCCCGCGCCCCGCGCCGGAGGCGACCCCGTCGATCTGAGCGTCGTCGTGCCCGCCTACAACGAGTCCTCCCGGCTGCTCCCCACCCTCCGCGCCATCCGCGACCACCTCGACATCGACCCGGGTCGCTGGGGCACGTGGGAGCTGATCGTCGTCGACGACGGCTCCACCGACGACACCGCGGACATCGCCCGCGAGGCCGCCGCCGACGACCCCCGGATCCATCTCGTGTCCGCGCCGTACAACCGGGGCAAGGGGCACGCCCTGCGGCTGGGCGTACTCGCCTCGTACGGGCGGCGGGTCCTCGTCACCGACGCCGACCTCGCCACCCCCATCGAGGAACTCGACCAGCTCGACCAGCTGCTCGTCACCGACGGCGGCACCGACAGCGGCACCGACGGAACCGCGGCCGGAACCGCCGTCGGTGCCGTTATCGGGTCGCGCGCGCTGCCCGACTCGCGGATCGACGTCCACCAGTGGCGCGGCCGGGAGTGGCTCGGCCGCGCGGGCAACCTGCTGATACGGCTCGTCGCCGTACCCGGGCTGCGCGATACGCAGTGCGGCTTCAAGCTCTTCGACGGCGAGCGGGCCCGTACCGCCTTCGCCGCGTCCCGGCTCGACGGCTGGGCCATCGACGTCGAGATCCTCCGGTACTTCCGCCGCTCCGGCTGGCCCGTACTGGAGGCGCCCGTCCGCTGGTCGCACCGGACCGGGTCCAAGGTCAGACCGCTCGACTACGGTCGCGTCCTGGGCGAACTCGTCCGGCTGCGGACCTCCGCGGTCTCCCGCGCCGACCTCGCCGTCGTGGCGCTGTTCTGCCTCGCGTCCTTCTTCCTCTACCAGGACCTGTGGTTCGACCTCGACCGCGGCTACCTCGCCGACGCGGGCCAGGACCAGAACCAGTGGGAGTGGTTCTTCGCGGTCACCGCCGACAACGTCACCAACTTCCGGAACCCCCTCTTCACCACCGCCCAGAACGCCCCGGACGGGGTCAATCTGATGGCGAACACGGTGATGCTGGGACTCTCCGTACCGCTGACACCCGTCACCCTCCTGCTGGGCCCCGCCGTCACCTGGGCCCTCGTCCTCACCTTCGGCCTCGCCGCCACCGCCGCCGCCTGGTACTGGCTGATCGTCCGGCGCGTCACACCCGGCCGCCGGGGACCCGCCGTCATCGGCGCGGCCGTCGCCGCCTTCGCGCCGCCGATGATCTCCCACGGCAACGCCCACCCCAACTTCCTCGTCCTCTTCGTGCTCCCGCTGATCGTCGACCGCGCGCTCCGGCTCTGCGCGGGCCGCGACGTGGTCCGCGACGGGGTGGTGCTCGGCCTGCTGGCCACGTACCAGATCTTCATCGGCGAGGAGCCGCTGCTGCTCGCCGCGATGGGCATGCTCCTCTTCGCGCTCTGCTACGCGCTGCTCGACCGCGACGCGGCCCGCCGCTCCTGGCGGCCCCTGCTGCGCGGTACCGGGGTCGGGCTCGCGGTCTGTCTGCCGCTGGTCGCCGGGCCGCTGGCCTGGCAGTTCTTCGGCCCGCAGAGCTATTCGGGGGTCCTGCACAGCCCGGAGACGTTCAACAGCCCCCGCGCCTTCCTCGAATTCGCCGGCCGGTCCCTGGCCGGAACGGACGAACGCGCCGATCCGCTGGCGATGAACCGCACCGAGCAGAACGCCTTCTACGGCTGGCCGCTGCTCGCCCTCGCGGGCGCGATCGCGGTCCGCCTCTGGCACCGCACCCTCGTCGCCGCGCTCGCGCTGACCGCCGGGGCCGCCGCGCTGCTCTCCCTCGGCGCGGAGATCCCGATCCCGTTCACCGACCACACCGTGCCGGGGCCGTGGACGCCGCTGGGCAAGGCGCCGCTGCTGGAGGCGGTGATCGAGTCCCGTATCGCGATGATCTGCGCACCGGTCCTCGGCATGCTCCTCGCCACGGCGACCGTGACGGTCATGGACGGAACGGCGCGCACGGGCCGGTTCCGGACCCCCGCGGTACGCGTCCTGGGCGCCGCCGCGCTCGCCGCCGCCCTGCTCCCGATCCTGCCCACGCCCTATCCCGTACGGGAACGGGACCCGGTCCCCGACTTCGTCACCGAGGGGACGTACCGGCGCTATCTGGGCCCGGGGGAGTCCCTGGTGACCGTCCCGCTGCCGAACCCGGGCAACGCCGACGCCCTGCACTGGCAGTCGTCGACCGGCTCCTGGTTCCCGCTCGCCGGCGGCTACTTCATGGGCCCCTGGGGCCCGGACGACCTCGGCATCTACGGCGCCGTACCCCGTCATACGTCTCAGTTGCTCGACCGGGTCCGCGACACCGGCCGGGTGCCCGACATCGGGCCGCTCCAGCAAGAACAGGCGCGGGCCGATCTCGCGGCCTGGGACGCGGGCGTGGTCGTCCTGCCGCCGGGGTACAACGAGGAAGCGCTCCAGACGACGCTGGAGGCGCTGCTGGAACGGCCCGGCGTCTGGGTCGACGGGGTGCTCGTCTGGGACGTGGGGGACGGCGCGGAGGATCCGAGCCGGTCCCGGTGACCCTCTTCGCGGCGGGCCCGACGGCACCTAGGCTGGTGCGCGCGCTACACGGCACCGTGCCGTGTGGTGCGGCACTGTCTGTCCGAGTGTCTTCCTTCCGTGGAGAGCGAGCCCTTCCTTGGCCTGTGACCTGTGGCTGGTCCCCCTCGTCGACGTCCTCTGTCACAGCCCCGACAACCCCTTCGCCGAAGAGCTGGCCGTCTACGACCAGGCGCTGACGGCCGCCGGACTCCCCGCCGTCCCCGTCTTCGCCTATATGCCGGGGCTCTCCGGAGACGTCGCCCCGGTCGCCGGATTCGACTACGACGCCCTGCACTTCCTGCGGCGGGCCTATCTCCTCCAGCTCTGCGGACTCGCGGTGACCCCGGTCGACGAACTCGGCGGGGACTACGAGCAGCTGCTGGAGATGTTCGAGCCGACGGCCCGGCAGTCCCATCTGGTCTGGCACTACGACCACGCGGGCGCCTACGTCCCCGTCGACTTCCGGGCCCCGCTGTCCACCGACGAACTCCTCGCGGGCGGCGGCCCGCTGGGGTCGACCCAGGGACTGCTGCGGGAACTGGAGTACGTCGCCCCCGTGATCGGGATCGACCCGGCGAACCCGCCTGTCGCGCCCCGGCCCCCGGAACGGGGCACGGCCCTGGAGGAACCCGCGGGCCCGGTGCCGTACGACGGCGGTCCCTTCGCCCGCGAACGCCATGTCTGGCTCGGCCTCCACGCGGCGGCCACCCGGAGCCTCGGCCAGGGGTCGATGATCGTCTTCAGCTGACCGCAGGGCGTGGTGATCACGCCCGTGACCTGGCCTCTTGTCCCTAAATATGTTGTACGGGCGCGGCGCGGCTCCGTACGCTGCGCCGCGTGACGAACGACCGATCAGCGCAGCCGACGGGACCCGCGGCACCCGCGACACCTGCGGGACCCGCGGTACTCGCGGCACCCGCGACACCCGAAGAGGACCGCACCGAGACCGCCTGCCGGATCTGCGGGTACGACGACGGGGACGAGGTCTTCGACTCGGGCGGTATGCCCAACTACGTCATCTGCCCGTGCTGCTACAACGAGTCCGGGATCGGCGACGACAACCTCGGGCAGATACGGGAGCTGCGCGGGTACTGGGTCGGGCGCGGGATGGGATGGAAGATGCCGGAGTTCCGGCCCGAGGGCTGGGACGTGTTCCGGCAGATCGCGAACATCCCCGAACGCTGGCGCTGACCGGCGCCGCGGGCTCCGGAGAACCCCGGGCCCGGGGGCGGCGGACGATCAGCGCGGCGGCTCCGGCGGGCGCTGGCGGGGCATATTGGGGCGGGTGCCCGGGGGGAGCGTCGTCCGGCCGGCCGGGGCGCCCGGGTCGAGACCGCGCGCCGGGAGCCCGCCGGGCAGCGGCAGCGCGCCCGCCTGGAGCACCAGGGCGTCCAGACCGCCGTGGAAGGAGCGCATCCAGTCCGCCGTCTCGGCCCTGACCAGCTCCTGGACGTCCTCCGAGAACCGGCGCAGCACGGCGAGGCAGCGTTCGGCCGCCTCACCCGCCGTGCCCTCGGTCGGGCCCAGGACCTCCCGTACGCTCTCCGACGCCCAATCGAATTGCAACGTCTGCAATCGCCGTTGCACGGCCTGCGCGGTGGCCATATTGCGCATCCAGCCGGCGGTGACCCCGAAGTAGCGGTCGCAGGCGTAGCAGGCCGCGCCCAGCAGCAGGGCGAGATAGCCCCAGCCCGCCGCACCGCCCACCAGGCCGGTCAGGTCGAGCAGGGGGAGCGCGGCCCCGGCGATCGTGCCCAGGGCCGTACCGAGGCGCAGCAGGCGTCCCGTACGGCGCTTCCAGACCCGGTCCGCCAGATACCAGTCCACCGTGCGCAGGGCGGCCGTCTCCACCCAGCGGTACAGCTCGTCGAGGCGTTCGGCGGGCTCGCCCCAGTCGCCCAGCGGGAACGGCCTTCCGGTCAGATCACCGCGCGGCGGCTCGCGCCGCTCGCCCCGCTCGTCCCGGGCCGGGCCCCCGGGCTGCATCTCCGGCTGGCTCACCGGGACACTCCTCTACGACGTTGTACGACGTTGTGCGACGTCTTCCTGGCGTGCTGGTACGGAACAACAGGCCCTTCCTACCGCCGAATGGGGGGCCGTGTGGCCGAAATCCCGGTATTTCCGTCCACGGGACGTCCTTGATCCGGTAGTGGCCCCGCAGCTTAGCCCCTCGGGAGCGGGGGCCGCCGCTCGGTGCGGCGGTCCGTTCCACGACCACGTAGGCTCGACGCGTACCGCGAGACCGTGGTGTCCCGAGATACCTGGAGTGACCGTGTTCCCCGGTGGTGGCCAGCCCGATATGCAGCAGCTGCTTCAGCAGGCCCAGAAGATGCAGCAGGACCTCGCACGGGCGCAGGAGGAGCTGGCGCGGACCGAGGTCGACGGCCAGGCGGGCGGCGGTCTGGTGAAGGCGACCGTCAACGGCTCGGGCGAGCTGCGGGCCCTGGTGATCGACCCCAAGGCGGTCGACCCCGAGGACACCGAGACCCTGGCCGATCTCGTCGTCGCCGCCGTCCAGGCCGCGAACGAGAACGCCCAGCAGCTCGCGCAGCAGAAGCTCGGCCCGCTGGCCCAGGGCCTCGGCGGGATGCCGGGACTGCCCTTCTGAGGAGCCTTCCGGGCCCCGGCCCGTGGGAACGTACCGATCCGTACCATTACCTGCCGATCCGTACAAATCCGTACCAATTCATACTCGTCCGCACCGCTCCGGTGAACGCGGGACAGGTGCGGGGGCGGCCCTTCTGAACGGGGCGGTTCAGCCACTACGGTGAGGGCGGGGCGGCGGCAGGGCGGTAAGACAGAGGTCCGAGCGGGGAAAGGCAGTCCGTTGTACGAAGGCGTGGTCCAGGATCTGATCGACGAGCTGGGCAGGCTGCCCGGCGTCGGTCCCAAGAGCGCGCAGCGGATCGCCTTCCACATCCTCCAGGCCGAGCCGACGGACGTCCGCAGGCTCGCCCACGCCCTGCTGGAAGTGAAGGAGAAGGTCCGCTTCTGCGCGGTCTGCGGCAACGTCGCCCAGCAGGAGCTGTGCAACATCTGCCGCGACCCGCGCCGCGACCTCGCCGTGATCTGTGTGGTGGAGGAGTCGAAGGACGTCGTGGCGATCGAGCGGACCCGCGAGTTCCGGGGCCGCTACCACGTCCTCGGCGGGGCGATCAGCCCCATCGAGGGCGTCGGCCCCGACGACCTGCGGATCCGGGAGCTGCTGGCCCGGTTGGCGGACGGCGCGGTCACCGAACTGATCCTGGCCACGGACCCCAATCTGGAGGGCGAGGCCACGGCCACCTACCTGGCCCGGATGATCAAACCGATGGGTTTGAAGGTCACCCGGCTGGCCAGTGGTCTCCCTGTGGGGGGAGACTTGGAATACGCCGACGAGGTCACGTTGGGACGTGCCTTCGAGGGGAGACGACTTCTCGATGTCTGACGCCATGCTGCACGCCGTGAATCAGGATCCGGCCGACTTCGCGGTCCAGATCGCGGACTCGATCGAGTCCTTCATCGTCGCCGTGACCGAGGTCGCGAAGGGTGACGAGCCGGACAGCGCTGTGCCGTTTCTGCTGTTGGAGGTCTCCCAGCTGCTGCTGACCGGCGGCCGGCTGGGTGCCCACGAGGACATCCTCCCGGACGAGCGGTACGAGCCGGACACCGGTCCCGAACCGGACGTGGACGATCTGCGGGAACGCTTCGCCAGGCTGCTGGAGCCGGTGGACGTGTTCTCCGAGGTCTTTGACCCGTACGAGCCGCGTAAGGCCCCGGTCGCGTTCCGTGTATCGGACAATGTCGCGGACATCGTCACCGATCTGCGGCACGGGCTCGCCCACTACCGGGCCGGGCGTACCACCGAGGCGCTGTGGTGGTGGCAGTTCTCCTACTTCTCCAACTGGGGGCCGACCGCTTCGGCGACCCTGCGGGCGCTCCAGTCGCTGGTGGCGCATGTCCGGCTGGACCAGCCGCTGGCGGAGCTGGACGGACTCGACACCGACGAGGACCTGGCCGAGGACGCGCTCGCCGAGGAGGCGGGCCGGGTGATGGCGGCGGAGATCGCGGCGCCGCTGGGGCTGCGGAGCCCCTGAGCCCGCTGAGTCCCCTGAGCCTCCTGAGCTCGCTGAGTCCCCTGAGCCGGCGGCGCTTTCGGAGGCCCCGAGCGGTCGCGGAGGCCCGGTGCTCTCGATCCGCCCGGGGCCCGTGGGAATCCTGTGACCCGGCCCACATGGTGCGTACGCCCGTCGACTCCGGGGCAGTAGGTCAGCCGGGAGGCATCGTTCACCGGGCGAGCCGGGCATCTCACCATGTGATGTGCCCGAGGTCGGCCCGGGGCCGCTCGTTAGACTGAGCCGACCGCAGCACCACCGGACTGCGGCGGAAAGAACCGATCGAGGAGCGCCACGTGGGCCTTGTCGTGCAGAAGTACGGAGGCTCCTCCGTTGCCGATGCCGAAGGCATCAAGCGCGTCGCCAAGCGGATCGTCGATGCCAAGAAGAACGGCCATCAGGTGGTCGTCGTGGTGTCCGCGATGGGCGACACAACGGACGAGCTGATCGACCTCGCGGAGCAGGTTTCCCCGATTCCTGCCGGCCGTGAGTTCGACATGCTCCTGACCGCCGGGGAGCGGATCTCCATGGCCCTGCTGGCCATGGCGATCAAAAACCTGGGCCACAAGGCCCAGTCCTTCACGGGCAGCCAGGCGGGCGTCATCACCGACTCGGTCCACAACAGGGCGCGCATCATCGATGTGACGCCGGGCCGGATCCGTACCGCCCTCGACGAAGGCAATATCGCCATCGTCGCCGGCTTCCAGGGCGTGTCCCAGGACAAGAAGGACATCACCACCCTCGGCCGCGGCGGCTCCGACACCACCGCCGTCGCCCTGGCCGCGGCGCTGGACGCCGAGGTCTGCGAGATCTACACGGATGTGGACGGCGTCTTCACCGCCGACCCCCGGGTGGTCCCCAAGGCCCGGAAGATCGACTGGATCTCCTTCGAGGACATGCTGGAGCTGGCGTCCTCCGGCTCCAAGGTGCTGCTCCACCGCTGTGTCGAGTACGCCCGCCGCTACAACATTCCGATCCATGTCCGCTCGTCCTTCTCCGGACTGCGCGGTACCTGGGTGAGCAACGAACCGCAGGGAGACCAGCAGATGGAGCACGCCATCATCTCCGGAGTCGCCCATGACGTCTCCGAAGCCAAGGTCACGGTCGTCGGGGTGCCCGACAAGCCAGGTGAGGCGGCGGCCATCTTCCGCGCGATCGCGGATGCCGACATCAATCTGGACATGATCGTCCAGAATGTGTCCGCCGCCACCACCGCCCTGACCGACATCTCCTTCACGCTGCCCAAGACGGACGGCGCGCGGGCGATCGAGGAGCTGGAGAAGGCCAAGGGCGGGATCGGCTTCGAGTCGCTGCGGTACGACGACCAGATCGGCAAGATCTCCCTCGTCGGCGCGGGCATGAAGACCAACCCCGGGGTCACCGCCTCGTTCTTCGAGGCGCTGACGGACGCGGGGGTGAACATCGAGCTGATCTCGACCTCCGAGATCCGGATCTCGGTGGTCACCCGGGCCGACGACGTCAACGAGGCGGTGCGCGCCGTGCACACCCGCTTCGGCCTGGACAGCGACTCCGACGAGGCCGTGGTCTACGGAGGCACCGGGCGATGACCCGCAAGCCGGCGCTCGCGGTCGTCGGGGCGACCGGAGCCGTCGGCGCGGTGGCGCTGGAGATCCTCTCGCGCAACGAAGACGTGTGGGGCGCCGTACGCCTCGTCGCCTCCCCGCGCTCGGCCGGCCGCAAGCTGGCCGTACGCGGGGAGGAGTGCGAGGTCGTCCCCCTCACCGAGGAGGCGCTGACCGGCATCGACGTGGCGCTCTTCCTGGTGCCCGCGCCGGTCTCCGCGCAGTGGGCGCCGATCGCGGCGGCCAAGGGCGCGGTCGTCGTGGACGCGTCGGCCGCCTTCCGGCTCGACCCGGACGTCCCGCTGGTCGTCCCCGAGATCAACCCCCATGCCGTACGGGTCAGACCCCGCGGCATCGTCGCTGGGCCCCACGACACGACCCTCGCCGCGCTCCCCGCGGTCGGCGCGCTGCACGCCGAGTTCGGGCTCCGGGAGCTGGTGATCTCCTCGTACCAGGCCGTCAGCGGCGCGGGCCGGGACGCCGTCGCGACCCTGCGCGCCCAGTTGGCGCTGGTTGCCGGGACCGACCTCGGGGAGACCCCCGGGGACGTCCGGCGGGCCGTCGAGGACACGACAGGACGCGGCCCGGGCCCCGGGTCCGGGGGCGCGGCGGTGGCGGTGTCCGGTTTCGGGCCCTTCCCGGCGCCCGTCGCCCTCAATGTCGTCCCCTGGACCGGCGAACCCGCCGAGGACGGCTGGTCGTCGGAGGAGCTGGGGCTGCGGGCCGAGATCCGCAAAGTGCTCGACCTGCCGGGGCTGCGGGTCTCCGCGACCTGCGTCCGGGTCCCCGTACTGACCGGGCACTCCCTCGCCGTCCACGCGCGCTTCGAGTCCGAGGTGACCGTGGCGCGGGCGCACGAGATCCTCGCGACATCGCCCGGAGTGGTCCTCTTCGACAACCCGGCGGCCGGGGAGTTCCCCACACCCGCCGATGTGGTGGGGACCGATCCGGTCTGGGTGGGCCGGGTGCGGCGCTCGCCCGACGACCCGTGCGCGCTGGAGCTGTTCGTCTGCGGGGACAACCTCCGCAAGGGCGCGGCGCTGAACACCGCTCAGATCGCCGAGTCCATCGCCCAGTCACTGACGGAGACATGGGCCGGGCCGGCGGAGCCCGAGCGGTTCTGAACCGTACGGTTCCGAACTGTACGGTTCCGAACCGTACGTCCCATGATCGATTTCCCGCTCTTTTCCGGCCGTTCGGCCTGTCTAAATGACACCTACACTTTGTAGGATCTGTGAACGCCCCGTGAGCACGTCGAACGGCCGGTACGGCGGAGGCCGCCGCCCGTCGTCACGGCTCGGATCCGGGCGTGAGGACGAACGGCCGTCATACCGCCCCCGGAGGGTGCAACCGCGGGCCGTGCCGCAAGCGTCTCTGCGGGCATCGCCGGTCGAGGCCGCGACAAAGGGGCATGGGGGAAGAGCGAGTACGCATGGCTGCAAACAATCGACGGTCAAAAGCGGTGGCGTGCACGTACAACCCTGACGGGGGGAAGCGTGTCCAACAGGCGTGGCAGAGGTACTCGATTTCACCGGGGTGTCGGCCCCCCGCGTCCCCGTCCGCCCCTTCCGCAGGCCACGGCGCCTGCCGGGGGGTATGCCGGTGATCGCGCCCGTGCCGTCCACCCCCTCGACGCCCCCCGGCTCCCGGGCCGCCGTTCCGGCGCTCGCCCCCGGCATCCCTCCGCAGCGTGACGGCGCCCAGAAGCCGGCCACGACCGCGGAGCGGCCGGCCGGGACGGCGACCATGACGGCGACGGTGCCCGCGGTGGCACTCGGGACGACCGTCGACCACCTCACCGAGACCTACCGCGCCCACTACC
This sequence comes from Streptomyces sp. NPDC059248, assembly GCF_042753905.1. NCBI lineage: Bacteria > Bacillati > Actinomycetota > Actinomycetes > Kitasatosporales > Streptomycetaceae > Streptomyces > Streptomyces sp. NPDC059248. The sequence goes on from NZ_JBHYZV010000001.1 coordinate 166,599, forward strand.
GCTCCCTGCTGGGACTCGCCGCGCTGCTCCTCGACGACACCGCCTCCTGCGAGGACGTCGTCCAGGAGGCGTTCATCCGGGTCCACTCCGCGCGCAAACGGGTCAGGGACCCCGAGAAGACCCTCGCCTATCTGCGGCAGACCGTCGTCAATCTGTCCCGCTCGGCGCTGCGCCGCCGCATCCTCGGACTCAAGCTGCTCTCCAAGCCGATGCCGGACATGGCGAGCGCGGAGGAGGGGGCGTACGAGCAGCTCGAACGGGACGACCTGATCAAGGCCATGCGGGGGCTCCAGCGCCGCCAGCGCGAGGTGCTCGTCCTGCGCTACTTCGCGGACATGACCGAGGTCCAGGTCGCCCAGACGCTGGGCATATCCCTCGGCTCGGTGAAGGCGTACGGCTCCCGGGGCATCGCTGCGCTGCGCGTGGCCATGGAGGCCACGAAATGAGCGGCGCGCACGACGACGGCACAGCATCTGAACGGTACGGGCCGGACGGACCCCCCGACGACCGGACTGGAAACGGAATTGTGAACAACGGGCCGGAACACGAACACGACGAGGGCGCGCCGGACTCCTCCGACGCCCCGGAATCCTCGGACGCGTCACAGCGGCTCGATCCACCGGATGCACCCGATACGCCGGACTCCCCGGATCCGGACACGGCCCCCGCCCACGCCTCCGGCCCCGGCCCCGTCCCCGGATCCGAACCGGAGCTCGCTCTCGACCTCGACCTCGGACGGCTCTTCCACGACGCGGTCGACGACCTCCGGCCCGCCGACAACGCCCTGCACCGGCTGCGGACCGCCGTCCCGGCGCGGCGCGCCAGAAAGCGCCAGATGCTGATCGGCGCGGTCGCCGCGGTGGTCCTGACGGGAACCGCCGTACCGGCCCTGGTCCATGTGGCGGACACGAGCGGCAGCGACAGGACCAACACCGCGAACGCCAGCCACAACCAGCCCACCGGCGGCCAGGAGGGCGGGCAACCGGGCACCACGGGCGACCGCGAAGGCCCCGCCCGGCCCTCGGCGACGCCGAGCAAGGGCAAGGAGAACCTGCCCGACAAGCGCCCCGGTGACCCCTCGGGCAGCACCGGCGGCGAGACCGGCGTCAGGGGACCGAAGCAATCCGGTGGCGTCGACGGCGGAGTGATCGCCGCCGACCCTCCGGCCTGCGGGCAGGGCCAACTCCGCATCGACACGGAAGGCCTGGAATCGATGCACGGGGACGGAGTGATCTACGGCTCCTTCCGGGTCGTCAACTCCTCCGACACACCCTGCGAGGTTCGCGGTGAGGGCGAACTGCTCGTCGGCGCGAGCGGCGACGCGGATATGTCCAAGATCCAGGTCGTCGAGCACATCGGCGGCGACGCGGCCTCCTCCGGTCTGCCCGACCCGTCGGCGGAGCTGGCATCGGTGGCGCTGAAGCCCGGCGACGCCTACCGGGTGCGATTCGGCTTCGTCCCGGGCGAGAACTGTCCCACCGGCAACCCGTCACCCGATCCCACCGCCACCGAGGGCGCCACCGGCGGCGGTGCCGAGAACCCGGGCGGCGCACCGCCCGCGGAGGGCGAGAACCAGCCGGGGCCGAACGAGCCGCCGACCGCACCCGTCGTCCTTGTGCACCACACCACCGAGAACGGTGTCGCTTCGGCCGATGCCCAGCTCGTCGGCTACTGCTCCGGCACGATCTACCGCACCGGCATCCTGGCCGACTGACCCCGGCCCCACACCCCGGCGGAATGACGCGGGGACGCGGGAGGGCCCGGGGCCGGTGCGGGAGCGGCCCCGGGCCCGGCTCGTCCACGACGGTGAGCGACCACTCCCACCCATGACGACCGGACCCCCCCCTTGACCCGGCCCGACCCGAACCCCCGGCCGTGCCGACATCGGAGAGGCGGTACGTCGCGTGGACGGTGTGACCCGAGCCCTGTGCGACTACCTCCGTACCCGCGCCGACCGCTGCGACAAGGTCGGTCTCACCCTCCGCGACGGCCGTGACTTCCTCGGCTGGATCGTCCTGGTCGACGAGGACGGAAACGGCTACGATCCCGGCGCCGGCGAAGATCCCGACGACATTCCGCCGCCCGGTGACACCGTCCCGCCCCGGGCCCTGATCTCCTGGGCCTACTCACCGCTTGCCGCCCAGGCCGTCGGCGACCCCGCCTGGTGTCCCGACGACGAGTGGATCCCCTTGACGGCCGTCGTCCCCGATACTCCGGCCCACTACGACCGCGACGCCACGCCCCGCTGGGTCCCCTTCTCGCCCTGATTCTCGCCCTGACCCGCCCACCGGGCGATACCCGGCCGGACTCAGACCGCGGTCTGCTCTGCCCCGGCCTCCGGCCGCTCCACGACACCCGCGCCCGTGCCTCCGGACCCGGCTCCGAGTCCCGCCCCGGGCCCTGCCACGGCGTCGCTCTCCGGCGGCAGCCCCAGTGCGGCGTCCTTCTGCAGCTCCACCTCCCGGCGGAAGAACCGGAACCACATGAAGAGGATGAACGCCACCCCGGCGTACCACTCGCCCGAGTACCCCAGGTTCTGGAACGCCTTCAGATCCAGCCCGGTGCCCTCCGGCAGCGTCGCCGGTACCGGCCGCAGCCCCGCGTCCGCCCGGGTGAGGTTGACATAGGCGTCGTACACCTCGTCCGGGACGACATTGACCAGCGTCGCCGCACTGATCATCGCCAACTGCCCCTCCGGCAGACCCCCCGCCGCGTGCACCCCGTCCTTGCCGACGGTCTCCGACGCCTGGAGGGCGCCCTCCACCGCGACCCGGCCCGTCGGCGCCGCGGGCGTGGCGGCGCCCTCCGGGAGCCAGCCCCGGACCACCGGAAGCACCCGGCCCCCGTCGGTCTTCAGCAGGGTGAGCACATACGACCCGGTCCGGTCGTCCAGCTCCCGCCCCGGGACGAGGAACTGCTCGCCGTACCGCCCGGCGGCCGTCGCCGTCCGGCCGGACGTCTCCTTGTCGACGGGCAGCAGCTCGTCCAGCGGCGTCGGCTTCAGCTCCTCCGCCGTGGGCGCCCGCTCCGCCTCCTTCTGGGCATCGGCGCGGGCCTCGAACCGGCCGAGCTGCCAGGTCCCCATGAAGATGCACAGCGGGATCGCCAGCACGGCGAAGAGATTGATGCCCCACCACCGGGGCGTCAGCAGGAACCTGTACACCCCTCCACGGTACGGAACGGTTCCCGGCTACTCCCCCGCGCCCCCCTCTCCGGCCGTGTCGGCGCCATCGGCCACGTCACCCCGGCCGAAGGCGTCGCCCGGGACCGGACCCGGCAGATGCGCCGCGGCGAAGGCGATCTCCATGGCCACCTGCTTGATCCGCTCCTCCACCACCAGCGACCCGTGGCCCGCCTCGTAGCGGTAGACCTCGTGGACCGCGCCCCGGGCGGCCAGCCGGTCCACATAGTTCTCCACCTGGCGGATGGGGCAGCGGGGGTCGTTCACCCCGGCCGAGATATAGACCGGGGCCCGGACCGCGTCCACATACGTCAGCGGCGACGACGCCTCGAACCGCTCCGGCACCTCCTCCGGCGTCCCGCCCAGCAGCGTGCGGTCCATCGCCTTCAGCGCCTCTATCTCGTCGTGGTACGCCGTCACATAGTCGGCGACGGGCACCGCGGCCAGGCCGAGCGCCCAGACGTCGGGCTGCGTGCCGAGCCCGAGAAGGGTGAGATAGCCGCCCCATGAACCGCCCGCCAGGATCAGCCGCTCCGGGTCCGCGAGACCGGACGCCACCGCCCACTCCCGGACCGCCGCGATGTCCTCCAGCTCGATCAGCCCCACCCGGTGCTTCAACGCGTCCGTCCACGCCCGGCCGTAACCCGTCGAACCCCGGTAGTTGACCCGGATCACCGCATAGCCCTGGTCGACCCAGGCGGCCGGACCCGCCGCGAAGGAGTCGCTGTCGTGCCACGTCGGACCGCCGTGGATCTCGAAGACCGTCGGCAGCGGGCCGCTCGCCCCGGCGGGCCGCTGCACCAGGGCGTGGACCAGCCCGCCGGGACCCTCCACCCAGGCGTCCTCCACGGGCACCGACTCCGGCGCCTTCGGCCCCGGCGGGTCCAGCACGACCCCGCCCGCCGTCGACCGCACCTGAGGCGGCAGCGCCGCCGACGACCACAGATACTCCACCTCGCCCCCGGGCCGCGCCGTCGCCCCCGAGACCGAGCCGGACGGGGTGTCTATCCGGGTCAGCTCACCGGCCGCCAGGTCGTACCGCCACACCTCGCCACGGGCCTTGAAACTGTGCGCGACCAGCAGCCCCGAGCCGTCGGGGAACCACTCCGCGTTCACATCGCCGGGCAGATCGATCGCCAGCGGGGTCTCCTCACCGGAGGCCACGTCCCAGATCATCGGCTCCCAGCGGCCCCGGCGCTGATGCCCCACGAGCAGCCGGGTGTCCCCGTCCACGGGGGCGAACCCGAGGACCTCGAGACCCAGCTCCTCCGTGCCGCCGCGGGTGTCGTCCAGCTCGGCGACCGTGCTCCCGTCCAGCCGGACGACCCGCAGCGCCGAGTGCATCGCGTCGCCGTGCTCGGTGTGCTCGATCGCGATCAGCGTCCCGTCGTGGGACAGATCGCCGACGCCCGCCGACTCCCGGTGCCGGTAGATCTCCAGCGGCCCCGCGGCGCCACCGTCCCCGGCCGCCCCGACGCCACCGGCCCGCCCGGTGCCCCCGGCCGCCCCGCCGGACGAGGCGACGTCATGCTCCGGCACCCGTACGACATGGATCGTCGTGCCCTGCTCGTCGGTGGACCGCCCGACCACCGCGACGCCGTTCGACCCGATCGCGAGGCCCGCGGGATAGGAGGGGCCGAGCCCCGCCGCCGCCGGCTCGTCGGGACCGCCGCCGAAGGGCTGCCGCAGCCATATCCCGAACTCGTCCCCGTCCTTGTCCGAGAACCACCAGATCCACTCGCCGTCCGGGGAGAGCACCCCGTCCGTCGTGCCGTTCGGCCGGTCGGTGACCTGCCGCTGCTCACCGGTGGCACGGTCCCAGGCGTACAGCTCATAGGTCCCCGTCGCGTTGGAGACGAAAAGCGAACGGTCGGGCTCGTCCCTGGCCCAGTCGGGAAGGGAGACACGAGGCGCCCGGAAGCGCTGCTCCCAGGCCGGGGCCTGCGGTCGATTCGGCTGTGTGGTCTCAGTCATGACCCCATTCTGCGCCGGACCGCCGACAAACCGTTCGCGCCGTCCTCAGCCTGTGGATAACCTCGGGAAGATGTCCGCATCCTCCGCATCCGCGATTCCCGACGACTGGCGCGACGCCAACCGATCCAACTGGGACGAGCGAGTTCCCATCCATGTGACCAGCGACTTCTACCAGGTCGAAGCCTTCCGCGCGGGTCGCGACCCGCTGCGCGACTTCGAGCTCGCGGAGGTCGGCGACGTCACGGGACGGAGCCTGCTCCACCTCCAGTGCCACTTCGGCCTCGACACCCTGGGCTGGGCCCGCCACGGCGCCGCACGGGTCGTCGGCCTCGACTTCTCCGAACCGGCCGTGACGACCGCCCGCGGCATCGCCGAGGAGATCGGCCTCGGCCCGGAGCGCGCCGCGTTCGTGGCCTCCGACGTGTACGACGCGCGGGACACCGTGCCCACGGGCCCGTACGACATCGTCTATACCGGCCTCGGCGCCCTCAACTGGCTCCCCGACATCGACCGCTGGGCCGAGATCGCGGCGTCCTTCGTGGCACCCGGCGGCTTCCTCTACCTCGCCGAGTTCCACCCGATCACCGACTCCCTCGACGACGAGACCGGATCCCGTATCGTCCACGACTACTTCGCGCGCGAGCCGTGGGTGGAGCACGTGGAGGGGACGTACGCCGACCCGTCCGCCGCGACCGTCCACAACCGCACGGTGGAATGGCAGCACCCGATCGGGAAGGTCGTCTCGGCGATCTGCGCGACCGGGCTGCGGCTGGAGTTCCTCCACGAGCACGACATATCGCTGTACGACCGGTTCGAGTCCCTGGAGACCCGGGACGGCTACCTCCGCTTCCCCGCCGGACAGCCGAGGGTGCCGCTGATGTACTCCCTCAAGGCGACCCGCCCGGTCTGAGCTTCCGATACGGGCCGGGCCCCGCGGCCCGGCCCGTATCAGCGCTCTCGGCTCAGCGGTGGTCCCGGGCCGGGTCGGACGGCAGCCGTACCACCGCGACCCCGCCGTCGAGATCCACGGAGGAACGATTCGGCGGAGCCCCGTCCTCGTCGTCGTCCTTCATCAGCATGGCGGTGTGCCGCTCCCGCAGCTGCGTCGCCTTCCCGGGCGAGAAGGACGCGTGCAGCTGCTCGAAGCCCGTCGCGGACACCCGGCCGGTCCGCCGGCCGCGTCCGGTCGCCCGCAGCAGATAGTCCACGAAGGCGATGACGGTCAGCAGGATCACCAGACCGGGAAGCGTCATGAAGATGATGAACTGCACGGCTCAGCCTCCGTCGCGTCCGTCGCGTCCGTCGCGCCCGACAAGGTGCGCGGGGGCCTTCGGCGGCGCCCCGAGCAGGGCGACGGCCGCCGCGTAACCGGGCCCCGCGGGCAGATCCGACAGGGCGCAGGGGAGTCCGGGCCCCAGCGCGTCCGGCCGGGGCCGGGGCCCCGCGCCGACATGGATACCGGCCACGCCCTCGCCGATTCCGGCGCCCGTCGCCTTGAGGACGGATTCCTTACGGGTCCAGCAGCGGGCGAACGCGAGCGGACGGTCCCCGTGGGCCAGCGCGTTCAACTCCGTACGCTCATGGGGGTGGAGCTGACTGCTCACCTCGGCGACCGTGTTCGCGTTCGGCACGACCTCCACATCCACGCCGATCGGCGCTTCGGCGAGGGCGATGAGCACCCGGCCGTCCGCCGTGCGGCTGGTGTGGGAGAGGGAGAAGTGGATCCGGTCGCCCGGGACGGCCGGCCGGCCGTGCGGCCCGCCGCACTGGCCGCAGGGGCGGCGCTCCATCGCGACCTCGGCGGGATCGATGCCCAGCCGTGCGCCCAGCAACCTGCGCAGCGCCACATGCGCCACCGCGTAGGCGTGCCGGTCGACGGGCCGTAAAAAGGCGTCCAGCCGGGCCGACTCCTCGGCGTCGAGCAGATGGCGATGGGCCAGCGCCTCTTCGGCCAGTTCGGCCACCCGGCCGTACCAGACCAGGTCGACGCCCGGGGGCGGTGCGAGATGCTCGGCGGTCGTGGCCATGGCTGCCTCGTCCTCTCCGGTCTTCCGGTCCCCGGTGCGAAGCCTTCCGCGCCTTACGCGCTTTCCATGGCCTCTCGCGGATCGACCGGTTCATCGGGTGAAGGTGTATGACGGGGCACCAGTGGATCACCGGGCCCGGAGCAGGGCAAGGGTCCGCCACTCACGAGTGGCGGACCCTTGCCGGTGAAGCGGACCTCGTCAGATGTTGACGCCGAAGTCCTGGGCGATGCCGCGCAGGCCGGAGGCGTACCCCTGGCCCACGGCGCGGAACTTCCACTCCGCGCCGTTGCGGTACAGCTCGCCGAAGACCATCGCGGTCTCCGTCGAGGCGTCCTCGCTCAGGTCGTAGCGGGCGAGCTCGGCGCCGCCGGCCTGGTTGATCACGCGGATGAACGCGTTGCGCACCTGGCCGAAGGACTGGCCGCGGCTCTCACCCTCGTGGATGGAGACCGGGAAGACGATCTTCTCGACCTGGGCCGGGACCGCGTCCAGGCCGACCTTGATCTGCTCGTCGTCGCCCTCGCCCTCGCCCGTGAGGTTGTCGCCCGTGTGCTCCACGGAACCCTCGGGGCTCTTGAGGTTGTTGAAGAAGATGAAGTGCTGGTCCGAGAGGACCTTGCCCGCGCCGTCGATCAGCAGCGCGCTCGCGTCGAGGTCGAAGTCCGTCCCGGTGGTGGTCCGGACGTCCCAGCCGAGGCCCACGACGACCGCGGACAGGCCAGGGGCCTCCTTGGTCAGCGAGACATTGCCGCCCTTGGAAAGGCTGACACCCATGGAAATCCCTGCGCAATCCGGCGCGGGCCGCGCCATCTTTGACGTTTCTTTTGCCCAATGTGTCCAACGAGCCGACCCCGGTCCCGGTTCCCGGCCGAGGCAAACTCTGTGAATTTTTGTCCGCCAGTCGTGTTCATCCGTCATGCCGTCGGCCGTGTCCGCCGGTCGCCCGCGGGGAGTTCGGCCGCCCGGAGGCGAGGGCGCCGCAGGTCAGACGGCCGCCGGCCCCGGCCTCCGCCCCTCTCCACCACCCTCGCCCCGTCCCTCGCCCCGTCCCTTCCCTTCCTCCATTTCCCCGATCTTCTTCTTCTCGTGAGCGCCGACGCGCTCCAACACCTGCGCGGTGACGAAGCCGACGACCGAGCAGACCGCGATCAGCGGCATCTGGTTCGCGGCGTCGGGACCGAGCAGCAGGGCGGCCAGCACGGCGCTGGTGACCGGCAGCCGGGTCACCACGGCCGTCGCGGTCACCATCCCGAGCGCCAGCCCGGCGGTCACCCCCAGACCCGGCAGCCCCGAACAGGCCACCCCCATCGCCGCGCCGAGCAGTACTGCCGGGAAGATCGGCCCGCCGCGCAGCGCTCCGAGCGCGATCCCCCAGGCCAGCCCCTTGCAGACGACGAGGACGAGCAGCGCCGCCACCGGCCAGGCGCCGGGTTCGGCCGCCAGTACCCCCAGCGTGGCCTGCCCGGAGAGCGCGGCCTCCGCCGGGGAACGGCCGGTGATCAGGGCGTACGCGGCGATGAGCGCCCCGACCGCGACGACGCAGACCACGGTGCGCGGCCCGGTACGCGTCCGGGTCCAGACGGCGGTGACCGAGCCGATCCGGTGGGCGTACAGCACGATCACGGCGGTCACGACGGCGACGGGCACCCCCCAGAGGAAGTCCCCGGCGTCCGGAGTGGTGTCCGGCGGTACGGACGGCAGCGACAGCGCCCCCGTGGACAGCCCCGTCCACTGCCCGAAACCGGTGAAGACCAGCGCGCCGATCCCGCTCGCCAGCAGACAGGGCAGTAGCAGGACGAAGAGCTGGGTACCGGCGAGCCCCGCCGCCTCCACGATCATCACCACCGCGACCAGCGGTCCGCCGAAGATGGTGGAGATCGCGGTCGTCGAACCGCTCATCGCCAGGACGACACCCGCCTTCGGGTGCGCGGTCTGCCGTACGGCCCGCAGGGCGAGGAGCGCGAGACCGCTGCCGAGCGCCATCAGGGGCGCCTCCGGTCCGAGGACGACGCCCAGCGGCAGGGTCGCCAGCGCCGCGAGCACCACTCCGGGCAGCGCCTCGGGCCCGAGCGGCGGCCCGCCGAGGCCCTCCACGGGATGGTGGCCGCCACCGCCGGGGAAGCGGGTGACGATCGGCGCCAGGATCAGCCCGGCCAGCAGCAGCGCGGGCAGCGGCCACCACCACGGGGGCTCGGAATAGCCGACGGCCTGCGGCAGGTCGGTCCAGACGGCGTGCTGGAGCTCGTGTTGAAGGGTGACGAAGAGGAAGGAGAGAAAGGCGATCGGGGCGCCGATGAGGGCCGAGAACAGCAGCAGGGTGAGATAGCCGCGGCTGCGGAGGATGTTCCGCAGGGGTACGTCACTGGCCGTTCCCGGCCCGCTGGGCGCCGTCGCGGCCCGCGCCCGCCCATCCCCGGAACCCGCCTCGGAACCCGCCCCGGCCTCGGCCCCGGACCCCCGCCCGGAACCGGATCCCCGCCCGGAACCGGAGCCGCCGCTCCCGCCGGGTGGCGCCGTTCCGTCGTCCGTACGCATGCCCCCACTCAAAGCCCCCGCCGGGCCCCCTGCGCGTGGACGGGCCCGTACGGGTGACCCCGCACCCGTACGGGTCACTGTGGCTCGCCCGCCTCCCGCACCCCCGGTTCCCTGACAGCGACGGCATCGTGTCCGTGCCGTCGGCGACACCGGCGGGCGAGACCGGAACGACGCCGGCACGGACGACCGGCGCACGCGGCCCGCCGGGTCGCTGACGGAGGAGGCACATATGGCGGATGGCAGACCGGGCCCCGCCGACCTGCCCGACGACGCCCCCGCCGACGAACTCCGCCGGCTCCGGGAACGCGTCGCGGCGCTGGAACGGACACGGCCCCCGGCCGAGCGGCACCACCGCGTCCGCGCCTTCTTCTCCGCCCTGCTGATCGTCGTCGGCTGTGTGCTCGCCCCGCTGAGCGTCGTCGCCGCCTGGGCCTCCCAGGAAGTCGGCGATACGGATCGGTACGTCGCCACGGTCGCCCCGATCGCCGCGAACGCCGATGTCCAGAACGCGGTCGCGAACCGGGTGACCGACGCCGTGATGGCACATATCGACCTCAACACCCTGCTGGAGGGTGTCGCCCCGGCGGATCGGCCGCGCGTGGCCCAGGCGCTCGGCAAACTGGGCGGCGCCCTGGAGAACGCGGTCCGCAGCTTCGTCCACGACAAGAGCCGGGAGGTCGTCGCCTCCGACCGCTTCCAGACCTTCTGGGTGAACGCGAACCGGAAGATCCACAGCGCTGTGGACAAAGCCCTGACCGGCAGCGGTGGCGGAGCGGTCCAACTCACCGACAACGCCGTCCAGATCGATCTCGCACCCGTGATCGACCAGGTCAAAGCACGCCTGGTGGCCGACGGACTGACCGTCGCCGACAAGATCCCCGAGGTCCACACCCAGTTCACGGTCGTCAAGTCGGACGACATCGGGAAGCTGAAGACCGGGTTCCGGCTCCTTCAGCTCGCCGGGTTCTGGCTGCCGGTACTGGCACTCGTCCTGGTCGCGGCCGGAATCCTGCTGGCCGTCCGGCGCCGCCGCGCCCTGGCGGCCGCGGCGCTCGGGGTCGCCTTCGCGACCCTGCTCCTCGGCCTCGGACTGACCGTCTTCCGGGCGGTCTACCTGGACGCGCTTCCCGCCTCGGCGTCCCAGCCCGCCGCCGGCGCGGTGTACGACGCCCTGGTCCGGCTGATGCGCACCACCATCCGGATGGTGGTCGCCCTCGGGATCGTGATCGCGCTCGGCGCCTGGCTGACCGGCCGGGGCCGCCGGGCCGTCCTCGTACGACGGCTCTGGCACTCGGGCATCCGCTCCGTACGGACCACCGCCGACCACGCGGGGATGCGCACCGGCCCCGTCGGGCCGTGGATCCACCGGTACCGCTGCTGGATCGTCTGGGTACTGGTCGCGCTCGCCGTCCTGAGCTATCTGCTGTGGAGCTACCCCACGGCATGGGTCGTGGTCGGCATCGTGCTGGTCCTGCTGCTCGCGCTCGCGATCGTGGACTTCCTGGCCGAGGCCCCGGAGGAGACCGAGGACGCCGGGCACATCACCCGAACGGGTGTACCCGAATAGCGGTACGCGTGATCCGGCCCGACGCTCGAATCCGGAACCCCGTGCACGTCCGGTGTACGGGATGACGAAGGAGAGTCCCATGACCCAGGCATCACAGCCGACCGGGACCCCGCCGCCGCACAGGTCCGGGACCCGCCACGGAACGGGCTCCGGCTCGCCGGGCAACAGCGCATGGGCGGTCGGCGGGGTCGTCTTCGCCGGGGTCCTGATGCTGTGCAACGGCGTCCTCGCGATCCTCCAGGGCATCGCGGCGATCAACAAGGACGTGGTCTACGGCGCGGTCGGGGACTACGTCTACCGGATCAACCTCAGCGGCTGGGGCTGGATCCATCTCATTCTGGGCATTCTGTTGGTGATCACCGGCTACGGAGTGCTCAAGAACATGGAATGGGCGCGCTGGCTGGGTATCTTCCTCGCCTCGGTCAGCCTGATCGCCCAGTTCCTCTTCCTGCCCTATCTGCCGGTCTGGGCACTGATCATGATCGCGATCGATGTGTTCATCATCTGGGCCCTGGCGGTGTATCGCCCCGAGGACCGCGAGCAGCTGCTCTGAGCCGCGCGGTTCCCGGCGACGGGACGACATCCCGTCCGTCCACGGGGGCGGGCGACCGGATCCCCGACCGGATCCCGGCCGTCCGCCCCCGTCACCACTGTCCGGGCATCAGCAGGATGTGGGGATCGGTGAGCGTGTAGTGCGCGGAGTTGGCGATATATACGGACGAGCCGTGCCGGGCGAGGGCGGAGGGATTCTGCAGACCGTCCTCCCCGTCCAGTACGGAGACCACCCGCCGCCGCTCCGCCCCGGGCCTGTCACCACCATCCGGGACCAGGAGCACCCGGCTGTCGGTGACCCCGGCGACGAGGAAACCGTCGCCGTCGCCCGTGAACTCCAGATCGTCGATCTCGCCCAGCCCCTCGACGACCGTCTCGGGCCGTCCGGCGGTGGGCGCCGACCGTGAGCCGGTCACGGGGAACCGGAGGACGGTGCCCCGGTCGTGATGGGTCACCCAGACCGCGCCCCGGTGCACCCTGATCCCATTGGCCCCGGCGAACCCCTCCGGGCCCGGCGCGAGCAGCGGATCCGTACTCCAGATCACGGCCCTTCCCCCGGTCACCGGCACCCGTCGAACAACCCCGGTGACGGAGTCGGTCACATACAACTGCCCGGACCGGGAGTCCAGGGCGATCCCGTTCGGCAGCCCCTCGGCGGGCAGCGCGGCGATCCGGCGCGGGGCACCGCCCTCCGGAGAGAGCCGCCACACCCCGGTGAGTTCGGCGGTACCGGTCGCATAGGTGACATACAGCGAGCCGTCATCGGCGCGGACGATCCCACCGAGGAACGGCTCCCCCACGGCCGGGGTCTCGGCTCCCGGTGGGGGAGCGGGCAGTGTGGCCAGGATCCGCGGCTCACCGGCCGGGGAGATCCGGGCGATCTGACGGGCGGACGCGAAGGTGACCACCGCCGACCCGTCCGGTTCGACGTCGATGCCCTCCGGCTGCTGCCCCGTATCGATATCCAGCCTCGCCAGCACCCGACCCCGCTCCGACCCCCTCGCGCCCGGCTCCCCGTCGCTCTCCGCCTTCCCATCGGCATCCGAACCCGCCCCCGCCCCGAGCCCTGCCCCCGCCCCCGCTTCGGGCCCGGAGGAGGCTGAGCGGGGCATCACGGCCGCACGGGAGTCGGTGGTCATGCCCGCCCCGCTGTCCCGGCCGTCGCCAGAGCCTCCGACCTGGGAGGCGTACAACGTGATCAGTACGGCGCACGAAACGGCGACGAACCTGCGCGAGAACTGGGGCACGGGGTTCTCCTGTACGGGAGCGCCCGCCCGGGGCGCTCCCCGGAAGAGGGGTACACCGGCGGTCGGAGCGTCACCCTACGAGCCGAGCCTGTGCGGATCCCCTCAACCGGCCGAAGAACATCCGCGATTCCCTCCAGGGTGTCCTTCCCCGTTCCGCTTCCCCGACCCCGACCCGCCATTCCCTCCTCCGCCTACCCCCGCCACGCCCCCTTCCCCGGCCATTGCCTGCGACCCCCGGGGATACGGGTCCTCCGGGCGATACCCCTTCCTCCGGTGAGGCCGCTCCCGAGCTTCACCGAGTATCAACGAGCCTCATCGAGCCGCGTCATCCCACGGTCTCCGGTGTCACCAGCCCCGTCTCATACGCCAGGATCACCGCCTGGGCCCGGTCCCGCAGCCCCGTCTTGGCAAAGATCCGGTTGATATGGGTCTTCACCGTATGGTCGGAGATCGACAGGGCGGTCGATATCTCGGTGTTGGACAGCCCCCGGGCGATCAGCACCAGGACGTTGCTCTCCCGTGGGGTGAGATCCACCGTCGACTTCCCCGGAAGCGCCGTTCGGTGCAGCCGGGCGAACTCGGCGATCAACCGTCTCGTCACCGCGGGCGCGAGCAACGCCTCGCCCGCCGCGATCACCCTGACCGCGTGCAGTAGTTCGGGGAAGGTGGCGTCCTTCAGGAGAAAGCCACTGGCGCCCGCCGCGAGCGACTCGTAGATGTACTCGTCCAGTCCGAAGGTCGTGAACATCAGGACCCGGGCGGCGACGGTCGGATCCGCGACGATCCGCCGGGCCGCGTCGACCCCGTTCATCACGGGCATCCGGATATCGAGCAACACGATGTCCGGCCGCTGCTCCAGGGTGATCCGGACGGCCTCGGCACCGTCCGCCGCCTCACCGACGACCTCGATGTCGTCCTGGGTCGAGAGGAGATTGACGAACCCGGCCCTGACCATGGCCTGGTCGTCCGCGACCACGGCACGGATCACCATGCCCCCTCCTCCCGTCCGCCACCGCCACGTACGGCACTCCGGCCACTGCTCGCACTCACCGAAACCGCCACGACCACCGCCACCGAACCTTTCCCCGCCCGCCCCTCTCCCCGATGCTCCGTCCGACTCCTTGCGCGATTTTCCGTCCGACTCATGACCCCACTCCCAACTCCCGTCCCCTTCCACGGATAGCGGCCATCGCGCCGATGCCCTCGCCGCTACCGCCACTGTTCATGCTCCACAACTCGCCCCGGCCGTCCGCGACGACGGGCAGTTCGGCGTGGACGAGGAAGCCGTCGGCAGGGCCGCGCCCCGTGGTCAGCCGCCCCCCGGCCAGCGTCACGCGCTCCGTCATCCCGATGAGCCCATGCCCCCGCACCGGCGCCGATATCCCCGCCGGAGGCCCGGGCCCGGCGTCCCCCACCCGGACCGCCAGCCGGTTCGCGCCGTACTCCAGCGCGATCTCCGCCGCGGCCCCCGGGGCATGCCGGCGTACGTTGGTCAGTGCCTCCTGCACGATTCGATACGCGGTCAGCTCGATCGAGGCTGGCAGTCGCCGTCTCGCCCCGGTGACGGTGAGCCGGGCGCTCCCCCCTCCATTGCGGTGCTGTGCCAGCAGTTCGTCGAGCCGGTCGAGCGTCGGCTGCGGAGCCTCGGCGGCCCCTCGCCGCCCGGCGACCTCGTCGGAGCGCAGCACATTGAGGAGTTGTCTCAGCTCATTGAGGGCCTCCCGGGACGCCCCGGCTATCTGCTGGAAGCCGTCCCGGCCCTCGGGCGAGAGCCCCGGCGTCGTATAGGTCGCGCTCTCGGCCTGGACCGCGATCACCGACACCGAGTGCGACACGATGTCGTGCAGCTCGCGGGCGATGGCCCGACGCTCCGCCTCCGCCGCCTTGTGCCGTTCCAGCCGTATCAGCTCGGCCTGGGCCGCCGCCCGTTCCCGCCGGACCCCCTCGCGGCTGCGGACCGCGTCCCCCGCGCTCACCGCCGCCAGGATCGCCAGCCCGATCAGGAACGACTCGGCGAAGTACCCGAGTGATCCCCGGGAGCCGAGCGGCAAGGGGTCCGCATACGGGCCGTCGAAGACATCGGTCGTCACATGGAGCAGATCGACCACAACCGTCAGGGTGATGCCGAAGGCGGCCAGCGCCACCGGATGGTGCACCCGGTGACGGGCGAGGGTGTAGAAGCCGAGCAGCCCGCCTATACAGACGGTGAGGAACAGCGCCGGCCGGAACAGGAAGTTCAACGGGGACGCCAGGACGACGAGATACCCGGCCAGCGCCGGACACCTCCGCCGCCACATCAGCGGCAGGGTAGCCGCGAGCGCCGTCGCCACGGCGGCCACCGTGATCACCACGGCCACGGCCACCGTCGACCCGAAGTCCAGCCGCAGCGTCTCCGCGATCGCCCCGGCGCCCAGCAGCCCACCGCTGATCCACGGATACGCGGGCGCGCGCACCCATCCCCTCACCCGCTGTACGAACCCCGCCCCGCCCGGATCCTCGGCGCCCGCCGGGGACGGCGGAGCCGAGCGCTTCCCGTGCTCCTCGGGGGAGAGCAACAGGAACCGGGCCAGGCGCTGAACCTGCCGGTCGCTGTGTCGGTCTTCCGGTCCTTTCATACCCGCCAGTCTGCGGGTGGAGAGGGTGGAGAGGCGTCGGAGCACGGGTTGATTTCCTTCCTCGGCTCACCCCCCGGTTCGAGCCCGAAGACAGCCCCCCGGTGTGACGAGCCCACGGGGTCCGCGTTCTTAGCCTGCTCCTCCTGCGGTCGCCACCCGCACCACCCACGCCACCCGCGCAACTCGACAACCCGTCGCACAACATCCGTACCACCAGGGGAGCAGGCCGTGACAGCACGCGTGCCGAACACCGATGACGTACGCCGTACGCCACCCCACCGACCGCCCCGCACCGAAACCCGTCTCCGGCCCCGGAACAGGCCCCGGAACAGGACCTGGGCCCGGACTCGGACCTGGGCCCGGACCCGTCTCCGGACCTGGACCCGTCTCCGGCCCCCGAACAGGACCCGGCCCCGCTACCGGCCCCGTGCCGACGGACTCCCCGCCCGCGCCACGTCCCGCCGCCCCCTCCTCGACACCGCCCTGTCGAGCCGCGCCCCCTGGCTGCTGTCCGCCGCCTTCGCGGGCGGATTCGCCCTGGTCACCCAGCTCCCCACCCACCGGGTCTGGGGTGCCGTCGCCGCCGTCGGCTATCTGGTTGCCGCGGCCGCCCCCGTACGCCGGATCCCCGTTCTCGCCGCGGCGCTGGCCGCGTTCCTCCCGCTCGCCGTCCTCATCGCCGCGGACGCGGCCCAGTTGGAGGTACGGGTCGTCGAGGGGGCGGCGGCCCGGTTGCTGGACTCCGGTACCCCGTACCACCCGGACCCGACGGTGACCGCCGACTACAACCCGTACCTCCCCGCGACAGCCCTGTTCGGCCTCCCCGGCGCGCTGACCGGCGGCGGTCCGCTCACGGACGCACGGCTCTGGCTCGGCCTGAGCTTCGTCGTCACCATGGCCCTCGCCCTCCGCGGCACCATCTCCACCCCCGGGACGACCGCCTCCACCTCCTGCCCGCCCCGTACGGCCATCACCCGTACGACCGTCACCCGCACGGCCTTTCTCCTCGCCTGCCCACCGGTCGCGATGTCCCTGGCCGTCAGCGGTATCGATCTCCCCCTGATCGGCCTGATGTGCCTCGGCACGGTCCTCGCCGGCCGGGGGCGGCCCGGTGCCGCGGGCCTCGTCCTCGGTCTGGCGTCGGCCATGAAGTGGACGGCCTGGCCGGGCCTCGCGGTCGTCTGCGCCTTCCTGGCCGTGGCCCGCGGCGGTCGGACCGCGGTCCGCTGCTGCCTTGCCGCCGCCGCGACCGTCGCGGCCCTCGTGGGGCCCGTGGCGATCCGGGACCCGGCCGGGTTCTTCCGCCATGTCGTCGCCTTCCCCCTGGGACTCACCGAGGTCCCGTCCCCGGCCGCGAGCCCACTCCCCGGCCATCTCGTCGCCACGGCCCTGCCCGGCGAGTCCGGCCGAGTGGTGGCGCTGACACTGCTGTGCGCGGCGGCGCTGCTGATGGCGGTCTCCCTCGTCGCCCGTCCACCCACGACCGTACGAGCGGCCGCGAACCGTACGGCCCTGGGTCTACTGCTGGCCCTCGCCCTGGCCCCCGCGAGCCGCTACGGCTACCTCCTCTACCCCCTCGTCCTCGCGTTCCTCGCCCTCACCACCGAGCCCCCGGCCCGGACGACGCAAGCCGCCCCCACCCACGTCACGACCCCCACCCCCACCCCCACCGCGACCGAACAGTGAGTCGACACCCCATGCCCAGGACCCTGATCATCACCAACGACTTTCCGCCCCGACAGGGCGGCATCGAGACCTTCGTCCATGCCATGGCCGTACGCTTTCCACCCGGTGACGTAGCCGTCTACACCTCCGCCGAACCCGGCGCCCGCGACCATGACGCCCGTCTCCCCTTCCCGGTCGTACGCGACCCCACCCGCACGCTCCTCCCGACCCGCCGTACCACCGCTCGCGCCGCCGCCCTCATCGGCGAACTGGATTGCGACACCGTCTGGTTCGGCGCCGCCGCGCCGCTCGGGCTGATGGCCGCGGCGCTCCGCCGCCGTACCGCCGTACGCAGGATGGTGGCGACCACACACGGCCACGAGGTCTGGTGGGCGCGGACGCCCGGGGCCCGCCGGGCGCTGCGCCGGATCGGGGCGACCGTGAACACCATGACATATCTGGGCGATTACACCCGTCGCGCCATCGCCCCGGCGCTGGACCCCGCGGCGGCGTCCCGGATGCGGCGGCTGACACCGGGCGTCGACCCGTCGGACTTCACCCCGCGCGGCACCGACCCGACCCCGGCGGCGATCGCGCTCCGCGCCTCGTACGGCATACCGGCCGACGCGCCCGTGGTGCTGTGCGCGGCCCGGCTCGTCCCCCGCAAGGGCCAGGACACCCTCATCCGAGCCCTCCCGCTCATCCACCGCGCGGCCCCCGGCACCGTCCTCCTCCTGGTCGGCGCGGGCCCCGACGAACCCCGCCTGCGCCGATTGGCCGCGACGCTCGGCCCCGGCCTCGGCCCCCGGGTGGTCTTCGCGGGCGGCCACGGACATCGCGCGATGCCCGGTTTCTACGCCGCGGCCGACGTCTTCGCCATGCCGTGCCGCACCCGCAGGGCCGGTCTGGAGGTGGAGGGCCTCGGCATCGTCTTCCTCGAAGCGGCCGCCTGCGGCCTGCCCACCGTCGCCGGCAGGTCGGGAGGGGCCCCGGCCACGATCCACGACGGGAAGACCGGCTATGTGACCGACCCCCGCTCCCTCGTCGAGGTCGCCGACCGGCTGATCCGCCTGCTGACCGATCGCGAACTCGCCCGGTCGATGGGCCGCGAGGGACGTGCCCGCGTCGAATCGGCATGGACCTGGCACCACGCCCACACCCGGCTCACCACCCTCCTCGCCGACCCCGTTCCCCACCTCTAGCAACACCCGCCCCAACCGGTCGTACGATCCCGGCCACTGGCCGACCGGTACCCCTTTCACCCCCGTTCGTGCCTCCCCGAGACTGCTGCACCGAACGGGGGTGCTCCATGACGACGCCACGCAGACGACCACGAAGGCCCGGCCGCACCACGGCCACAGGCCGAAGCCGTTCCCGTACGCCCCGCCGACGCGCCCGCGCCCGCGCCCGCGTCCGCCCCCGCGTCCGCCCCCGCATCGGCGGCGGGCTCGCCTTGGTCGCCGTACTGGTCGCGATGTCCTGGTCGTCGATCTGGCCGTACGCCGTCGGAGCCCTGGCCCTCGCCGCCGCCACCGTCGCGATCCAGTGGTTCCGCCGTACGGATCACCGCATCCGGGACGGCGACCGCCGATGGCGCCACGACGACGCGCTCCGCGCCGGGCACCGGAGCCTCGCCGAGATCGACACCATGACGGGAACGGAGTTCGAGGAGTGCGTGGCGGCCCTGTGCCGCCGCGACGGTTGTACGGAGGTCCGCCGCGTCGGCGGTTCCCACGACAACGGCGCGGATGTCCTGGGGCGTCTCCCCGACGGCCGGAGCATGGTGATCCAGTGCAAGCGCCACACCCCGAGGAAGAATATCCCCAGCCGTGAGGTCAGGGATCTGCTGGGCGCGAAGGTCCACTTCGAGGCCGATGTGGCGATCTTCGTGACCACCACGTTCTTCACCGGCCCCGCGGAGGACTTCGCCGCCCGGAACGCGATCGTGGCGATCCACCGCGACCACCTCGGCCAGTGGAACAACGGCGCGTCGCTGCCGTCCCTGACCACGATCGGCGCCTCGGGCCAGGGCGACCGCCACCATCGCCGCCGCCGTCGTGAGACCTACGGATAGCCGCTTCCGTACACCGGCCGACCAAGCGTCGGTACCGGCCTCAGACGAGGTCGCCGCCGATCCGTACGATCGACGGCTTCCGGTCGGGGTCGAGATCGTATTCGGAGAACTCCCAGGCCGTGATCTCGGCGTCCTCAGGTACCCGGTACACGAAGTGCATGCTGTCCTTGAAGCCCGGCTGGAGCTGTTCGTTGCACTCGGGATTGCCCGGCACCTCGTCGAGGTCGTCGACCGTGTCGTAACGGCGGCCGCCCGCGTCGAGCAGACTGTTCACGATGGGCAGTCCGCACGTGAGATCCATGCCCCCCTTCGTGTCGTTGAACACCACGGTCTCCAACACGACGTACTTGGCACCGGAGCCGGCCTTCCTCGCGGTACCGGCGAAGACGATCGAGCCGGTCTCCCGGACCTTTCCGATCGTGACCACGACACCACCGCTGCGGGCCTGCTCCCCGACCTCGAAGCCGGGCCCCGGGCCGGGGGAGGGGGACACGGACTCGACCGGCTTCCGTTTCCGTTCCGGAACCGTACGGGGCCGGTCGTCCTGCCAGATCGAAGGCGACGGCTCGGCAGCGGCGGTGCCACCGGAATCGTCACGGTCGTCGACAACGGTGTAGACGAGCGTCGCCGAGGTCGCCACCAACGCGGCGGCCAGGCAGAACGTCGCCGTCTTCCACGGGTTCCCGGCGGCCCTGCGCCCGGCGGCGGTGGGGGTGGGTGTGGGGGGCCGCTCGGGAATCGGTGGGGTATGACCGCTCACAGAAGTCCTCTCCTGGGTGGACGGGTGCCGGGCGCGTCCGGCACGGGCAGGGCGTCAGCTGCTCCGCAGCCGTTTGGCCAGCGTCGCGAGGTCGGTACCCGCCAGCGCCGTCCACTCACCGGGATCGACACCGTCAGGGACATGGTCGATGTCGACGTCCCACCACGTCGTGCCCTGGATGCCGTCGGCCTTGCGGTCGGTCACACTCTGGAAAACGTGATTGGCCAGACCGGTCGGCGAGAAGCGGTTGCCATCGGCCTCCCAGGTCAGCGGCTTCGCCGTGTCGTTGTGCCAGACGGCCGACGCACGGTCGCCGTCCTCACCGACCCATGCCGCGACGGCCTCGCGGATGGCTTCCGTCACCCCGTGCCGCGGGGTGAGCCGCAGTCTGGTCCCATCCGGCAGCACCCCGGCCCCGACGATGACATGCACGGCGTTACGAGCCCGGGAACGCTCCGCCAGCTTCCGGGCGGCGACCTCGGCCTCGACCCTCGCGGGGGCCAGGGTGAACTCCTCCACCTCCGGCGTCGGATACACCTTGGTGAACCCGGCGACCAGGTGGCCTTCGACCCGCCACAAGCCGACCTGGACCAAGTCGATGTCGAGATTCATCTCCGAGAGCCAGACCACGGTATGCGTGACCTGCTTGGGGAATCCGGCGGCGATGATCACCTGCCGGGGCCGCTGGAGCAACTCAGGGCTCCACTCCCCGTCGACGTGATCGAGGAGCCGCCGCCTGCACGCGTCGAGATCGAGCGCCTGGCCCCTGCCCGCCAGGAAGTCGTGGTGGGCCTGGGCCAGAGTGTCGAGGTCGAAGCGGGACACCAGGGCGGCATACGTGATCGCCTGCAGATGCACGTCCCGGTCGGCCGTCCCCCGCTTCAACTCGACGACGACGAGCCGCCCCGTGGCGTCCAGCCCGAGGACGTCCAGCCGGTCACGGGCGGGAACCCCGTCCGTGTCGGCCCACCGGTCGAACTCCGCGGTGACCACCAGCACCGACTCGCCGAGCACGAGCGGATGTTCGATCACCCATTCCTGGAGATGCTTCCGCTCGAAGAGCCCTTCGGCGGCCAGCTCGGTAGACGACACAGGTATCGCCGACGAACCCGAAACCCTGAAGAGATGATCCATTTCGCCCCCTCGCCGCGCCCGGTGACGGAGTCGGGACGGCGGCTCAGAGCCTAGAACGCGGACGCTACGCGGCGCAGCCCGATGCGCTTCTCACCAGCTGAGGGCGTTGTCCATCTCCTGCTGCCAGTACGTGACCTCGAGCGAGTCGTCGATGTGGACACCGCGCGCGGGCAGTGACGGGCGGGCGGACTCCCCGACGCTCCCGTTACCGGACAGGTCGCTGAAGTGGACGATCAGTGACTTCTCGGTACGGCCGCCGGAGCCGTTTCCGTCGTCGGCGGACAGGGCCACTCCGGCGTAGCCGGACTCGCCCGGGGCGAGAGTGACGACGGCCTGAGGCTTGGACTCAGCGATCACCGGCGGCACCGACTGGGCCTCGCCGAAACGTACCGCCGGGTAGCCGTAGAGTGAGCAGGGCCGGCTGCCGGTGTTGGTGACTGTGAGCAGCATGTGGTTGATGGGGCGGTTCAACGGGGCCGCAACGGTCTTGGTGTTGGAGCCCTCGCAGGTGACGGTCTCACCGGAGGATCCCCCCGAAGCCTCCTTCTCCACCTTCTCCACCTTCTCCGAATCGCCGAATGCCCCGGACTTCTCGCCGGACTTCTCGCCCCGCCCGGACCCGGGGGTGCCCGCCGGGGTCACCGTGGCCGCCGACGCGCCCTCATCGTCGGTGCCCGTCCCGTCCTGGCACGCGGTGAGGGAGAGAGCGGCGAGGGTGACGACTGCGACGGTACCGATGAGACGGGTACGGGAGTTACGGATGCTGGACATGTGGCGAAGCCCCTTCGTCGTTCGGGTCGGTGTGGTGCTTGGATGACCTGACCTTGTGGGGCGATCCGTCCCAACCGTGAGATGCGAAGGCCAGTTGGAGACAGCGGAACGACGAAACGCCCTCCGACCAGGCACGTTCTCGTTCCCCTGGAACGCGTGAACGGGATACGACCGCGAAGGAGGTACAGGTGTCGGGTACAGCGGAGTCCGGGCGGAACGAGGAGTTCGCGACGCTGCTGCGACAGCTCAAGGAGCGCTCGGGCCTGAGCTACGGGACGCTCGCCAAGCGACTCCATCTGAGCACCTCGACGCTGCACCGCTACTGCAACGGCACCGCGGTCCCCCACGAGTACGCGCCAGTGGAACGCTTCGCCCGGGTCTGCCGGGCCGGGCCGCAGGAGCTGATGGAGCTCCACCGACTCTGGATCCTGGCGGACGCGTCCCGCGGCCGCAGACCGGACCGCCCGAGTACGCCACCACCCTCACCGGAGCCGCCCCGGCGCCCCCGTACCAAGGTGATCGCCGCCACCGTCGCCGCGGTGGCCGTGCTGGGAGCCGTGATGATCACCGTCTCCCCCTTCTCGGCCGACGACGACCGCCTAACGGTCGAGCGCGAGGCGATCGCCCCCGGCACGGCCGCCGCCCCGCTCACGGTCAGCACCCGCCCCTATGTCTACGACACCCCGTGCAGCCAGTACTTCCTCGTCGACAGCGCCCCCGAACAGGTCGGTCCGCCGGCGAACGAACAGGACGCCCCCCGCTGGGCCGCCGCGTACGGCGCGGTCTCCTCGAACGAACAACGGGTCGCCCTCACCGTCCAGGGCACCGGCGCGAACACGGTCGTCCTGGAAGCTCTGCACGTCAACGTCGTCGCCAAGACCACCCCCCTGCCCTGGAACGACTACGCGATGGGCGTCGGCTGCGGCGGCGGAGTCGACACCAAGTCCTTCGACATCGCCCTGGACGTCGGCAGCCCCACGGTCACGGCCGGGAACGGCCAGCGCGACTTCCCGTACAAGGTCGACGAATCCGACCCGGAGGTCTTCTACATCACGGCCCGCACCGCGGCCCACGACATCCGCTGGTACCTCACCCTGACCTGGTCCAGCGGCCCCCACCGCGGCACCCTCCGCATCGACAACGAGGGCACCCCCTTCCGCACCAGCGCCAACACCGACCGCCCCGGCTACGACTACCCCCTCGGCGCCACCGACTGGATCCCCCGCCCCTGACCCTTCCGCAAGCCCTCGGGAGACCCCGAAAAATAAGATCCATAAGCGCGGGACGCCATAAGCCGCAGCGACTGCCGCACAAAAAACCAGAGGGCCGGTGAGCAAGCTCACCGGCCCTCTGGCCGGCAGACCGGGACGGCTCAGGGCGTACCGGCCTTGATGAGCCTGACCGAGGGTTTCTCAGTTCGGAGTGTCCCTGCCACAAAGAGCACGGTGATATCGCAGGTGGGCTTCGTTGATGCGGTGCTCCGGAAGTCGCCGCAGAATGCCCTGATGGCTGCCGTCTGCTGTCGAACGGACGGCTCCGGCCGGGTCGATGTAAATCGCCAACGTATCAAACTGGACATGGTGATTGGGGCACAATACGAGCAGGTTGGTGAGGTCGTCCGGGCCGTTGTGTGGTTGGCCGAGACCACGAATATGAGCCGCTTCGCTGTACGTGCCGAACCGTTTCGCCAGTTGTTCTCCACAGACCTGGCAGTGATCGGCGTGCATTTCCTTGACTCTATTGGCCAGACCGACATCGCGCACTATGCGGGACGTGCTCGTGGGTCGGCGAGCGGCAGGGCCTTGCTGCTCCTCTGCTTCCTCTCCTACCTCCAAGCCGCTCGCGTTCTCGTAGCCGGCCAAACCGAGTTGCTCCATCAGCCCGTGCTGAGTGATATCGGCGAAGTAGGTCTCTCGTAGGACGGCAATTGCCTGGGACCGTACGAACGGGTCTCTCAACAGCCGATCGGCCTGGTGAGTGAACCCTGCCTGAGGCTTGGACCTGTCGAGGGCTGAGATGCTGATCGTTCCTGAGTGCTCCGCAGGGAGGCCATCTATGTCCCATAGCCCGCTCGTCCGCAGATGCCAGAACGGGTACTCCGGCGTCGGGGACGACTGGGGGCGGCCGAACTCGATCAACAGCTTGCCCACCTCGTCGCGGAACTCCGGCCAGGGAGAGAGCCGCGCCGCTCCGCGGGAGTTCCTCGCGATGGCCCACATCAGGGTCAGGGGCTTGTGTCGACTCGGGCGTCCATCCTTCCGATGAACCCTGAGATTCCTCAGCTTCTCCATGAGCAGGTCCGACGTGAGCGTCGGCTGCTGGTCGGGCTCGGCTCCGGGAACGGGGCTGCTCGACTTCTGTAGAGAATCGGGCGTCAACGTGTGCTCGCCCGCGGCGTGGCCGATCGATCGAGGACGGACTCCGTTTTCCTCCAGCTGAAGGGGACGTTGCCGCACCTCCGGCAGGATGGCATGGCCACCTTCCACCCAACGACGCCAAGATCGCGGAGCAAGTTCCAGCGTCTCGGCCGTCGAGAACTTCTCATTGCCGCGTGCTTCGATCCAGTCCCAGTTCAACAGGTCGCCTTCTGACTCCAGATCGAGAAGGGTCAGCTCATAGCGGAAGTTGGGGAAACGCTGCCCCTTGTCGCGCTGCTCGATCACGGCAGAGCCTTCGATGACCGCCAAGCCGCAGAACTTCACGTAGCCCTTGGGAGACTTGTTACGCGTGACCGTTGCGAAGACGAGCAGTGGTGCAGCCATTTCTCGCTCCTGCACGGTCGCTGCTCGATGGCTCGGCCATGCCTTTTGCAGCAGCTTGTTGCCCGGCGTCTCACCCACGGGAACGGCATGATCTGCGCGATGGTCTCCAAAGTAGGTGACGCGGCCGTATTCCAGGTTGAACTCGTCGTGCCATGGCGTTTCGACGGAACCGGCCTTCCAGGGGCTGGAACGGATGAGTATCGCTGGCCGCCGTGCCACGCGTGCGATCTCCACCTCGGCGATCGGGTTGATCCCCTTGCTCAGCTGTATCGGAGCGAGAACCCGCGAAGCCGTGCAGTGGTGGATATTCGGGTAACCGTCCATGACCTCGATGGACGGGTCTCTGTTCCGCGAGGACCGCAGCACCTCACCGACACGCAACTGGCTACCCATCGAAGGCCTCCCACCCCGCTGCCATTGTGCTGGTGATTTTGCCAGGCGCGAGGACCACCGCCGAACCCTCGCTTGCCGAGCCTCCACCAGCTCCGGCCGAACCTGCTGCCCCCGCTGTGCATGCCCGCAAGACCGCCGCCGCACACCGGGGCCGTAGGATCGCGATGTCGACCCGATGAATCTCCGTGTCCGGCTCGGCGTACAGCCCCCGTCGACGGACGACGTCACCGCCATGTCGTGCGAGGAACGATCACCGTGCCACCGAATCGCGGTTTCCGTCGTGCGGTCCGCACGGCTCTGTTCGGCAGCATTCATCAGCGGCGGTAGTGACGCGGGAATCGACAGTCACGCAGATAGACACGCAGCAACGCCAGAGGACCCTTACCGATTCGGTAAGGGCCCTCTGACCTGGTACTTCAGCGTCGGGGTGGCGGGATTTGAACCCACGACCTCTTCGTCCCGAATGAGGTTCGGGCGCTGGCCTGGCCTGCGAGGATTGCATTTGTGCAGGTCAGGTCCACTGTGCCCGTTGGTTTCGCGGGGCCTGCGGTGGGTTGAGAGAGCGTATCGGCTCCCAAGCGGCTCCCGCTCCTGGAGTGCTAGCGCGCAGTCGGGTGCTGTCTGACCAGGGCTCGTGAGAGAGGTCCTGCGACTTCCTTGGCCCCGGTGCTCAGAGCAGCCAGTGTGACGGACTCATCGGCTTCGGTTCGAAGGGCGAAGTTCGAGGGGTGGGACAGCCGGGCACTACGCCGCGACTGGTGGGGATCGAACCTGTCGACACTGGTCAGTGCGCTGCACGACACGCCCGCCGCGACGACGATCCGATCTTGCTGGACGATGTTCAACGCACCGATGAACTTCAACAGGTCAGTGATCTGCTGAGGCAGGGCCTCGGGGTCCAGAATCGAGCCCAAGCCGTCCTTGGGGAGCGTGGCTCGGGTGGAGATTTGGCCTGTCTTGTAGAGACGTACTTCCGCGAGTTCGCCAGGTTGTGGCGCATCCCATGATCGGGGCCGCCCGGACGGGACGCTTACTGCTACGTGATCTCGGGATCTGGAGGGCGACAGGGCAACGTCGCCCCGGATCAGTCCGGCGGTTCGGATCCGGTCCACCAGCGATGTGCTGAGCTGTTCCAGCTCGCGATCCGAGTGGCCGACGAAGTTCAGGGGCAGGATGTGAAGCTCCAGCAGGGGAACATCGTTGCCGGCCAACGGATTCATACTCGTGTCGTCGATGGTCCAGCGCAGTTCAGGAGGCTCCGCCAGCCTGGCAAAGGACAGAGGAGATGTGCCAGCCTCCAGCTCTTTGATCTTCTGTACGACCTTGGTTTGAAGCTCCGAGGTGGTCTCGAAGGAATCGCGGAACACCCCAGTGGCGTAGGCTTGTACGATCCGTGTGAAATCGACCTGAGCGGGCTCGAATTCTACCTGCAGCTTGCGGTAGACCAGCCGAGGTATGCCTGCTGCTTGAGCGGCCACCCATTCGTCGTGAGTTGCGGACTGTCCTGTTTCGGGAAATATATGGCCGTACTTCGGGCCTAGCAGGAAAAGGCAGACATCCGCAGATGCCAACGCTGCCAGGCAGGCCTCCCGACTGGGTGTGGTCTGTGCAGAGAAGTCCTCGAATCGCACAGGCGTATGCCCCAATGCGCTGATCAGGCCAGGCAGGGAGTCGCGCTCCTCGTCGAGTCCTCTGCGGACACTACTGATGAAGATCCTCACGCTACGGTGTCTCCAGTGCTGACGGTCGCTCTTGGGCGAACTGAACGGTTGACATGGTGGGCGGAGATGAGGAGTTTTTTCATGGCCGAGATGTCAGAAGAGGCGATACGTTCCTATTGGAAGGAACACCGGGAGCAGTTACGGCAATGCGAAACCCAGCGCTCCACGCTGACGAATCTACTGATCGTTGTCACGGCAGCCTTGAGTGCGCTGATCGTCCAGCAGGAGTTCACACTGAACGTCATGCCTCTGTGCTTCTTTGTCGTTCTGGCTGGCGCGTACGGCGCTGTGGCCGTTTCCAAGTACTACGAGCGGGCTTCCTATCACCTTTTCCAGGCTCGGGCCTTGACCAGAACCTTGGTGGAGCAGGGAGTGTTGGGCTCCGACGAAGAACTAATTCGGGCACGCATGGAGCATTACCGAAGATTTCCACGGATGCATCGTGTTCGGCTTCACCGGCTCTGGGTGTACCTACATCTTGCCATCGTCCTCTACGGGCTGTCGCTTCTTTTTCTGTGCATCATCGTTGCCTGATGGCATACAAGTTCTCTGCGGTCAGGGCGTTGGTGATGACGTCTGAGAACCCCCGGTCTGGCACGGTAGGTTACGACGTGGAAAGGCATGGCGATGGCAACTGGCCATCCCGCGAGGAATGCAATGTCGTTTCTGCAGGCCGCCCGATCCCAGTCCGAATACACGGAGAACTCAGGCCAGCGACTTCCGTACCACCTCGGTCAGCGTTGTTGCTCGAATGTCGTCGGGCCCACCGATGATGTGGTTCATGACGTAGCCGAAGGCGATGCCGTGCTCCGGGTCGGCGAAGCCGAGTGAGCCGCCTCGGCCTGTGTGGCCGAAGGCAGCCGGTCCGGTCATGGGAACGGTGCCGGTGGGCAGCATGAATCCGGAGCTGAATCGGCTCGGCACCATCATGACCTCGTCTCGTCCCCTGGCCTGCTCCTCGGTCGCCGAAGCCAGCGTCTCTGGGGTGAGCAGGCGGACCCCGTCCACCTCGCCGATCAGCGCGGCGTACATGCGCGCCAGCGCGTGCGCGGTGCCGATGCCGTTGGACGAGGGGAGTTCCGCGGCCTGGACCTCGGGGGAGTCGAAGTCGATGTTCGCCGGCTCGGTGACCGCGAAAGCCCTGTTGCTGAGCGAGTTCGGGTCGCGCCAGGCGGCGACGAGGTCACGGAGGTCCTCGGGGATCGACTCTTCGGGCACGGTGGTGAGGTCGACGTCCGGCTT
Organism: Streptomyces sp. NPDC059248; assembly: GCF_042753905.1. NCBI lineage: Bacteria > Bacillati > Actinomycetota > Actinomycetes > Kitasatosporales > Streptomycetaceae > Streptomyces > Streptomyces sp. NPDC059248. The sequence goes on from NZ_JBHYZV010000001.1 coordinate 194,819, forward strand.
CCGGTACACCATGCGGCTGACCCGGTCGCGTTCACCGGGCGGCAGCCCGACGAAGAAGTCGATCCCGAGCGGTGCGGCGATCTCGTCGGCGAAGAAGCGGCCCGGCGTGCGGCCGGACACCTGGCGGATCACTTCGCCGACCAGCCAGCCCCAGGTCCTGCCGTGGTAACCGTGCGCCGTTCCCGGAGTCCACTGCGGGCGCTGGGCAGCCAGGGCCGCCGTCATGGGGTGCCAGGCCAGTGCCTCGTCCAGCGGCACCGGCTCGTCGAGGGCGACCAGGCCGGCCTGGTGGGACAGCAGCCAGCGCACCGGGATCTCCGCCTTGCTGTTGGCGGCGAACTCCGGCCAGTACTCGGCCACCGGGGCGTCCAGGTCCAGCAAGCCGCGCTGGGCGAGCAGATGCGCCACCGTGGCGGTCGCTCCCTTGGTCGCCGAGTAGACGAGCTGAAGGGTGTCCCGTTCCCACAGGCGGCCGGTTTCCGGGTCGGCGACGCCGGCCCACAGGTCCACCACGGGGCGGCCGTCCTGGTAGACGCAGACCGCCGCGCCGATGTCCTCGCGCCCGGCGAAGTTCGCCGCGAACGCCTCCCGTACCGGTTCGAACCCTGCTGCGACCTCACCGTTGATCACCGTCATGCCGCCCATCCTGGCACTCACGGACGCCCGCTCTGAGGGGTAAGTCTCTGAGCAGCGATGATCAGGCTGCCACGGGCACGGCCTGGAGGCGCTCGCGGAATTCCCGTACGGACGGGACGGCCCGATGGGGTTCGAGCTGGGAGGAGAACTCCTTCAAGCGGTCCAGCGCCCGCACGGAACTGACCTTGTCCTCCAGAAGCGCTGCCCCGTAGTTCGCGGCGTCCAGCGCTCCGTCCAGGTCGCCACCGGCCAGCCGGGCCTCGGCCAGTCGACTGGAACGGACGGCCTTGTCCCGGGGCGCCGCCCGCTCGACAGAGACCTCCAGGGATCGCGTCGCTCGCTCCACCTGCCCCGCGCGGAGTAGCACCTTGCCCTCCGTCGATTTCACCTGCGCCTCGCCGAACCAGTCGAGCCAGTCCGGGGCGTCACCCGCCGTCTGGCGCTCCCAGAGGGAAGCGGCACGGTTGAGGGCTGTGCCGGCCCTCTGGTGATCACCGTCGCGTGACAGCGCCTCGGCCTTGTGCAGGTAGAGGAAGCACTGAGCGGAGGGAGATAGTGCGCGGGGAGCGTTGTCGATGCCGGTCGAGATCAGGTCGACCCGCTCGGCCGTACGTCCGGCTTCGGAGACGTGGACGCCCATCTCGGCCAGGATGAAGGCGCCGAAGGCGTCGTCCCCGCCGGTACGGGCGCTGCGCAGTGCCCCGACGTAGTACCGCTGGCCCGCGGACCGCAGCCCCGCGTCGTACGCCATCCAGCCGGTCAGGTGCGAGGTCCGGGCGGCCAGCGCGTACAGGCGGACCCGGATGTCGTCCGTGTACCGGCCGCCGCTGAGCAGGCCCGTGACCAGGGAGAGGTCGCCTCGGGCCTGTTCCAGGAGCCGGGCACCCCCCAGCTGATCATCGAGGGTGCGAAGGGTGCTGACGCGCTGCTCGATCATCGAGACCATCACGTCGGTGACGCGGTCTCCGTTGATCGCCGAGGCGAATGCGGAGGGTGCTTCGACCCAGCTCGACGCGAGCCCTGTCAAGGTAGCGCCGGTGATGGTGAGAAAGCCTCGTCGATCCAACCGTCCACTCCCCACGAGATCGGCCAGAGCCTCGACGGTGCCGGCCTCGGTCCAAGGCGCGGTGAGCCCCGTCACCTCCCAGACCGGAAGCCACCGAGGCCAGCCCTCCGCCTGCGCCCGTTCGTATGGAACAGACAGCAGGTCACTGAGCACGCGCTGAGCGTCCGCGTCCGGTTCCTGACCTTGCTCCCACTTCCAGACCGTCGTGCGATTCGTCGCCAGGGGGATGCCGAGCAGCTTGCCACGCGTCTGCATGAGGCGGGCGAACTCGGCCTTCCCCCATCCGCGCGACTGACGGACGAAGGTCAAGGGGTGGACAGCTAAGGACTCACCGGGCACGTCATCACTCCTGTCGTATCCCAACAGGGCGGCCGGGCACTGCATTCCACCCCTACGTACGAGGGTGGCGTCCCCTGGAGAAACCCCCCAGAAACGTTCCGTACCCGAGGGGCCCGGCCGTTGACTGGACCTCAGTCGTCCTCGGGCCGAGCTCGCACCTTCGCCCCGGACGGACATCAGATCGACGGCTTCGCTCGCGTTCCTGTCCTGGCGGAGCCGCCTTCCAACTCTGTGGAGGCATCCACCATGTCCTCGCTCGCCACCCGTCTCGTCCTCATGGGCAGGGAAGAGGAGGTCTCCATCGCCCGGCGCTCGGTCGTGGAGCGGGTCCGCGCGTGGGGCTTCATGGATGAGGAGACGACCGAGACGATCCGTCTCATCATCTCTGAACTGGTCAGCAACGCGGTGGTCCACGGTGAGGGCCCTGTCACGATCACCGTTCTCGGGCGTCCCAGCGGCCTGCTGATCGACGTGCGAGACGGCAACCACGAGGCTCCCCGGACAGGGAGCTTCGGTACTGAGAACGAGCATGGCCGGGGCCTTGCCCTGGTGGACGCCCTTGCGGTGCGGTCGGGATGGGAGCCGCTCGGGCGCGGCAAGCGGGTCTGGGCCGAGGTCGCACTTTCAGGACTGAGATCGGTTGGTCCTCGGACGCCGTGTGAGCCCCAGCTTCGCCCGGCCGTCTGATGTATCCGCTTCGCCCGTCGCCTCTTCCCGACCCGGACATCGTCTTCCGGCCTACCCGCCGAGACATTGACCCGAGCACGGGGGAGCCCACCGCCCACGCCCTGTGGGATCGCCACGAGTGGCAGCCGTACGGCGAGTGCTGGCTGTGGTGCGGACGGCAGAACGTCGAGGTGACGTGGATCGGCCCGGTTCGGTCCAGCGGAATGCATGCGTCCCTGTACGCCTGCCGGGCCTGTCTGTACGAGCTTGATCAGCGGGTCCTGGACGCCAACATCCGCTGGGACGCCCGCACCGCTCGCTGACGCCGTGATGAGGTCTCCGAACCTCCGGCTACCCGTGCCCTATGTCATCCGCACCCAGCACCAACAGGGGTGCGGCCCCCCAACCTCCACCGGAATGCCGGCGGGAGGAACCCAAGAGGAAGGAGAACAACGAGGTGGCAGAGAACACGACACCGTCGTCGGCCCGGAACGGCCTCCTGGTGGCGGTCGAGGAGCTGACCTCCGTCCACGACCGGTACGACAGCCTCCGGTCGGACAACGCCGGCAGCTCCGGCGACTCGCCGTGGCCCGGAGGCGACGGCAACCTGCACGACAGCGAGTAGCGGGCGGCGGTGGGGTCCGTGGTTCTGCCCGCGGACCCCACCGCTCCCTATCAGCCGATCTCATGAGGAGGAATTGATGGAACACCGGTTGATCAGCGCCATCGAGGCGGCGCTCAGGTGGAACGGCGCGGGCGAACTCGGCAAGGACTTCGCGCGGGGAAGCATCGACGACCCGGGCCTCATCTCGCGCGTACTCACCCCGAACCGCCTGCTCGACATCGTCATGCGCCGGAGCATGAACCGCCCGCAGTTCCGGGTCTTCCAGGAGAGCAAGGAAGTGCACCCGGCCATCTACTTCACCGACAGCGTCAGCCCCCGGGGCCAGAGCATCCCCATGGTGAACATGCACAGCCTCGGCCGGCTGCTGGGGGAGGGGGCCACGGTCATCCTCGACCAGGCCAACGTCTTCGACCCGACGATGGAGGCCGCCTGCCGGGCCCTCCAGTGGTGGTCGCACGAGCGCGTCCAGGTCAACGCGTATCTGACGACAAACGAGGCCTCGGGTTTCCCACTGCACTGGGACGACCACGACGTGGTGATCGTCCAGCTGGCAGGGGAGAAGGGCTGGGAGGTCCGGGGCACGTCTCGGTCCGTACCTCTGTACCGGGACGCCGACCCCAACGACACCCCGAGCGAGGAGATCATCTGGTCAGGGGTCATGAAAGCCGGTGACGTGATGCACATTCCCCGCGGCCACTGGCACCAGGCGACTCGTAACGGCCACGGGTCGGGAAAGAGCCTCCACGTCACCTTCGGGATCACCAAGCGCACCGGCGCGAGCTGGCTGGCGTGGCTGGGCGACTGGTGCCGGGAGCAGGAGATCTTCCGGCACGACCTGGACCGTCGTGACGGAGAGGCGTTCCACACCCTGACGGAGGCCGCCGGACAGCTGGTCGCCGAGCGCTCGCCGGCCGACTTCCTGGCCGCGTACGAGCAGGCGATGCCGCTTCCCCGGCAGGTTCCCTTTCTGGACGTCTTCGGATCACTCGACGCCGTGGTGTGCACCACCCACTTCCCTCCGCGCATCGAGGAGAACGGCGAGACCGTCGACGTCTTGGCCTCGGGGAAGAAGCTGACTCTCCTGGCCAAGGCACTGCCCTCGCTGCGGCTGCTGCTGAGCGGGAGGCCCGTGCAGCTGGACCGGGCGGTCTCCGTCGTCGGGTCCGAAGCGGTGGAGGTCGCCGAGATCCTGGTGAAGGAGGAGCTGTGCGCGGTGCTCACCCCCGAGTTGTCCTCGGGCTACACCGGTCTCGTCACGAACGCCGCCTCCTGACAGGGGCGCTGGATCTCGGCGTCACCTCGATCGACACGAGCGCCAACTACCTCGGCTTCCGCTCGCACACCGTCCTGGCGCGGATAGCCGGTGATCTCCTGCCGAGGCTCACGGTCTCCACGAAGGTGGGCTACTTCCCCGGACGGGAGCGGGTGGAGCACTCTCTGGACCCCGTCCGGCTGTACGAGGCCGTGGAACACGCCGCTCGGCATCTCGGACGGGAGCCCGACCTGGTGTTCCTGCACAACCCGGACCACTCCCTCGGTGACGCCTCCGCCCATGGCCGGGACGTACTGGCCCAAGCGTGCGCCGCGCTGGACGACGCCACATCGAAGGGGCTGTGCGGTGCCTGGGGCGTCGCCTCCTGGGACCCGTCACCGCTGGTCGGCCTGGTCGATCCGACCACGCCGAAACCGTCGGTCCTCATGGCGCGAGCCGGGCTGCTGGTCGGTACCAGAACGCTCGACGCCGCCGAAGCCCTCGCGGCGGCCTGGGACCTCGACCGCAGTCGGTTGTGGGGCATGAGCCCCTTCGGCGGCAGCACGGGGGACCCGGTATGGGATCGGATCGACCCCCGGGTCTTCCTTCGAGGCGGTGAAGGATTCTCCCGTGTCCAGGCAGCCTTTCGGGCCTCGTACTGCCTCCCGGGTGTCGGGACCATGGCCGTGGGCACGGATGATCCGGCTCATCTGGGCGAACTGCTCGACGCCCTGGCCGCCGAGCCCGATGAGCGGACGATCCACGAGTACCGCACCCTCCTCCGGGAGCGGTCGATGGGTCAGCCGGCCTGAAGCTCCGCGATGACCTGACGTGCCCTGTGCCGGGCGGGTTCGACCCTGGGGTCTTCCGGGTGCGCGTCCGGCCCGAGGATCTTCGCGCACACGAAGAGCGTCATCAGCTTGCCGTCCCGGCTCTCGAAGTCGTGCCCCCGCTCGCGTCGTACGCGGTCGGCCAGAGCGGGGACGGCGAGCGAGGCGGCCCATAGAGTTCCGGCGTCGAGCCCGTGAGGGGCGTTTCCCCAGTCCTCCCAGTCGAAGAGGGAGAAGACGGGCGCGCTCATGTTGGCCCAGTTCAGGTCGGCGTGAGCCGGAACCCACCGCTCGACGGTCGTGTCGATCACCTCGGGGAACACGTCCCGGATCGACCCGCTGACCAGCTCCTGTGTGATCGTGACGGTGTCCGGAGTGGCTACGCGCTTGGTCGTGTTCCGTGCGAGCGCGTCCAGTGAAGAACCGAAGTCCCGCCACCACTCCTCCGACAGCGTCGGCTCCTCCGCTAGGACGGCGGTCCCGATCGGCGTACCGGGAAGGAGATCGGTCTCGTCGGCCCGCCACATCACCGGCTCGTCCGCGTCCTGCCAGACCACACATCCCCGCCACGCGGGCTGGGCGACGCCCTCAAGGCGCGCTGCGCTCTCCGTACCGTTCCACCCCTGGTCGGTGATTCTGTCGAGGGGCCGACGTTCCACCCGTACCCAGGTGTCGCTGTCGGTCCGTGCGCCGACGGATCGGCGTTTGCGTACCACCGTGCTCGGGTCCAGTCGGGTCTGAAGGGACCGCTCGACGCGGTCAAGAACCTTGTCGACCGGCTCGACTCGGAGGTCGACAGAGCGGACAGCGGAGACCGAGTGCGTCATGCGGGGACCGTAGCAGCGGGCCGCGGTGCCACGGGGGCATCTGAGCCAAGAGGGGCGAGCGGTTACCTGATGCCTACGGCGTGACCCGGGTACAGCGACGGCCTCCTTCGGACGCAGCGAAGGAGGCCGTCAGCGGTCGGACTATCGGCGTGGACTGGGCCGTGGCGTCGGGCTCAACAGCGTTGCGGCGACGGGCTCGTTCTGGTGCACGACTATCGGCCTTGCAGCCCTGGTCGAGCGTGCCTGAGCTGCGAGGGCGCGGTCGCTTGGCGGTGGCCGGTGGGCGAGGCGGCGGATCCGCCAGGTGAGGACCTCCGCAGGGGAAACGGCGTCATCCAGGGTGCGCTGGTGGGTCCCGGCCTGGAGCAGTCGTCGTGGGTCATGTCCTGCGGTTTCGGCCTCCGAGAGAGCGGTGGCCAGGGCGGGCCAGGCGGGGTCGGCGAGGACCGTCTCCCCGTGATCGGGGACCACCGTCCGGATGTGCTGGGCCAACCGCGCCACCTTGTCGGTCGGTGGCCTGCGGTCGGCGAGGGCGGCCAAGGGCGCGGCGGCTGCTTGACCGTAGGCGGCCCGGAGATGGAGCAGGGTCTGTTGGGCGGCTGCGACTTGCTGGTCGTGGTGACGGAGCCGGTGCCATCGGACGGTGGCGATGACGGCCAGGAGGGCCATGTCCAGGAACATCGCCAGTCCACTGCTGTCACCGCCGGCTGGTGCGGTCCGCAAGGCGCGGACGGCTCCGCGCAGGGCTCGGGCCTGGTCGTGCCGGGCCCGGACCCGGGAGCGGGTTGCTCGTTCGAAGGCCGTGGCGGCTTGGCGGAGCTGGGGACGGAGGTCGTCGGGGGCGACCAGCGGCAGGGCGTCGAGTGCTTCTCCGAAGGCGGCGATATGGGCCTGGGCGGTCTCGTCGTCGGCCTGGTCGAGGTGGTGCGGGATGCGTTCGGACGCGGCGGTGGCCTGGTGCCAGGGGTCGGGCCTTCGGCGGGTCCCAGTCGGGTCGGCTGGTGGTGCTTCGGTGGCGTCGAGGCGTTGGCGGATCTGGGGATAGGAGAGGTCGGGTGCGAGCTTGGATCCGGAGAACCAGATGGGCTCGCCCCGGGCGTTGGTGTCGCCGCTGAGGGCGATCTTGTAGTCGCGTATGTCGCCGGACGGGAAGTGCTGGACATCGACGAGGACGCCCTCCACCCCGGTCAGTACGCGGATGAACTCCTCTGGACTGGTGGAGGCGGCGACCACGGTACGGACGGTGGTACGCAGGTGCTCGCGACTGGTCGTCTGCCGACCGGTCCGCAGTGCCTTCTCCTTCTCGGCGCGGGTGGGGCGCTGGGCGGCAGTGCGGTCTCCGCGGACGAGCTGCCGGAGGCCGTACTCCTTCTCGATGGAGGCGAGCTCGCGGTCGGCATTGAGGTAGTCGTGCCAGTGGCGCGCGGGGTTCAGGTCGCCCCGGACTTTGGTGGCGGCGATGTGGATGTGGTCGGAGGCGTGGCGCACAGCCACCCACCGGCATCCGTCCGGGTCACCCTCGGGGGCTATGCCGGTGGCCGCGACGATTCGCCGGGCGATGTCCGCCCACTCGTCGTCACTGAGAATCCGATCCTCAGGTGCGGCCCGGATCGAGCAGTGCCAGACGTGCTGCTTGGGTCCCCGGCCGAGCCACCTGGCCTGCTTGACCCGCAGGTCGAGGTCGGCGACGAGGAGCTTCTTGGTGGCGTCGAAGTCATCGGCCCGGCCAGGGTCCGGGGCGAAGCCGTCCCAGGAGGCGACCAGGTGCGGGTCGGTGTGGTCCTTGGCCTCCTTCGTGTCGAACAGGTACCGGATGAGACCAGCGGTGCTCTTGCCGCTGCCGACCCTCGCGATCATTCGGCCGCCTTCGCGGAGACGGTCTCGTTCATGACCCCGGCGACCTCGGCGATAGTGGCGCGCACAGTGCCGAGGGTCTGGTGGGCGCGGTCGAGGAGGGCGGTGTCCCCAGGGTGGGGAACGCCTCCGGCGTTCAGCCGGCGGGCGATCTGGTTGACGTTGTTTCCGATACGGGCCACCTCGGTACGCAGGGCGTCGAGCCGGTCGAGGTGGTCGTCGAGGCGGGTGCGCTGTCCGGGCAGGCCGCTGGCGAGTTCTCCGTCGAGGTAGGCCATGACCACGGCACCGACGAAGTGCGCGCCGGCTATCTCCAGCTCGCGAGCCTTGCCGACGATCCGGGCTTTCTCCTCGGCGCTGTAGCGGACATCGACCCGTTCCTTGCGCTGGACTTCCTCGCGGTCACGTCGTCGGGCGACGCGATGCAGGGTGGCAGAACCTCCGTCGTCGACGGCCTTCTCCTCTTCGGGCACCCCCTGGTGCCCGATCACCTCCGCCACCCCTGGGGCGGAGGAGTTCGCGTTGGACCGGCCCTTGGACGGTCCAACGCCATACCTTGCTGCGCTGGTTGCTGTGGGTGTGGTCGTCTCCTGCTGGTCGATGGTGCGCTCGCTGTGATGGACGTGCATGTGGGTCTTCTCCCTGCGGCGGTCATTGGAGGGCTGGGGCGTGCCGAAGCTCGGGTCGGTTGGAGGCGGCGTCGGTGAGGGGTGGGAGACCGGGTTCGGGGGCCAGCCGGAGCGGACGACCGCAAGTGGGTGGCTCAGTGGCTGGTCGTCTTGGTCCGGTGTGTGGTCCGCGATGCCGGAGATGGTCCGCAGCCTTGCGGACCAGAGCGGTGGTCTCGCGGACCAAGAGCAGGTGCATCGCGCTGACCTGCGGAATGTGTGGTCCGCAGACCGGTCCGGTCCGTGCGGACCACTTTTGTACGTACACATCTGGTCCGCGGTCCGGTCCGGCGGACCAAGCCGGTGTGGTTGTGGTCCGGGCTGGGGCTGGCTGGACTCGTCCCAGTCGTCCCGTTGCTGGTCAGGGGCGGTACGGGTGGGGCGGTGATGTCGGGTTGACCCGTTGCGAGCCCGGGACCCGTCCCCGTGCTGACCTGCGCGGGGACGGGTGGGACGGGTCGATACGGGTTACGCGCCGGGCTGGGCGGGTTCCTGCTGCGGGGCCGGGGTGGGGCAGTAGCGGTCCCAGGCGTCGGTGAACTGGTGGCGGGCGAAGCCCTTGGCCTGGGTTCCGCCGGGGAAGCGGTGGTTGGCGGAGCTGATGCCGTAGTCCTTCAGGAGAAGTTGAAGTCCGCGTGGGGTGAGTCCGTGGGGGCCGTATTCGGCCCAGGGGGCTTCGGTGTCGGCGTTGAGCTGTTCGATGAGGCGGCCGGTGCGCAGGGTGGCGGGGTCGCCTTCGGCGGCGAAGACGCGGCGGATGTCGGTCAGGATCCGGGTGCGCAGGGCTCCGTCCTCGTCCTGTCCGGCCTCGTGGGCGGTCATGGTCCGGCAGGCCGTACGGGCGAGGGTGGGCCATTCGCCCTGGGCAAGGTCGGCGACGATGATCAGGGGTTCCCAGGTGTCGGCGGCGCGGTCTTCGACCGGCATGGCCGGTTCCATGTCCATCGCTTCGGCGTGCTGGGGGTGGAGCCATGCGGTGAGGCGGTCGCGTATCGCGTTGAGGGCGGGGGTGTCGCGGCCGGTGCGGAAGGCGGCCACGGTCTCACCGGCTGCCCGGCGGCGCATCCGGACGACGACGGAGCGGTCCATGATCGTGTCGGGGAGGTCGCCGATGCCGGCGAGGGCGGCCATGGCGAAGGTGGGGAACTTGACCGGCTTGTGTTCGGGGCCGGTCACGCGCAGGGTCGGCCGGTTGCGCTGGTGGCCGGCGTTCAGGAGGCCGCGCAGGTCCTCGTTGCGCTCGGCGGCCTTGAGGGTGCCGAAGAGGGTGTCGGCCTCGTCGACCAGCAGGGTCGGCGGGTTCTCGGTGATCGACCGGAAGATGGCCGCCGGGCTGGCGTTGACCGTGATCAGCGGCGCGTGCACCGTCTCGGTCACCACGTCCAGGAGCCGCGACTTCCCGCACCGCTTCGCCGGTCCGACCACCGCGAGGCGAGGCGCGTGCTGCCACGCGGTTTGCAGGTGGGTGGCCGCCACCCACAGGGTGACCGCGGTCACCGCCTCCTCGCTCGGAAGCACCACGAACCGCTTGACCTGCGCCCGCAGGTCAGACAGGACCCGCGCGCCCTCGGACAGCGGCTCGACATGGCCGTTCGCCTCGGGCTTCTCACCACGGGTGGGCTCGGCCGGAGTGGTGTTGCCCGGCTGACCGGGGACGGCGGTCGGAGGCCAGGGCACGGACCTTGGGGTGGTGTCCTCGGTCGGGGATGGCGTGTTCGGCTGGGGGTCGGTCATACTGGGCTTCAGCTCCTCTGCTCGCGGGCCATATGGGACGGCAATCCCGGCCTCGCGGGTCGATTGCTAGGGATGGCGGTTGAGAGGTTTGCGCTTGAGCCCCCTGGTGCCGATGGCATCAGGGGGCTTCTTCGTTGGCGTGGTCGTGTCCTGCCCTACAAGCATGCCACAGGAATTGCGAATCGCAGTAGTGTTCTGCATCTCGCAGAATTCATGTTACGGTTGTGGGGTAGCCGGGAACGATCAGCCCTGCACGCATGGAAGGAGGTGTTCACGGTGGACGACGGCCAGGAGGGCGTTCTGCTCAGTGGCGAGGAGAACGTCGCGGTCCGGATCAAGCTGGAGCGCGAGGCCCGCGGGTGGAGCACCAACGCCCTGTCCGACCGCCTCAACGAGGCCGGCTTCGACATGAACCCGTCTGCGGTCTGGCGGATCGAGAACCGCAAACGCCGCATCAACCTTGACGAGGCCATCGGGTTCGCCGAAGTCTTCGGCGTCTCCCTGCGTAACCTCGTCGGGCCCCCGAGGCTCGCGGCCAAGGCCCGCGCCATGGAACTCATCGACGACGTCGTGGCCGCCCACCGGGAGACCCAGCGCGCGAACCACGCCTTCACCCAGGCCCGCGACGCCTTCGACGCCTACATCGCCGAACATCCCGACATCAGCGAAGAGGCTGAAGTCATGGTCTCCAACGCCATCGCCGAAGCCCTCATGCAGGCCAACCTCGCCACGCACGGGCCCACCCCCGGAGGTCCGAGGGGCACCGGCCACGCCGACTCCCCCGAGGAGTAGCCCCTCCTCAACGCCCAGCCTGGTTCCGCAAACCCCAGGCGCGGGTAACACGCCACGCCATCCCTAACGATCGACCGGCCAGACCGGGGTTGCCGCCCCACACCACCTGGCCAGAACAGGACACCCCCTTTGCGCCGATCCGTCATACCGCCTGCTCTGAACTCGGACGCCGCTCCGCCGCGTCTCTACCTCCCGGAGGAGGTCGCCGCCTTCCTCGGCTGCTCCGCCTGGTGGGTCAAGGACCGTGCCCGTCGGCGGCTCATTCCCTTCACCCGCGTCGGCCGCGCCTACCGCTTCACCGCTGAGCACCTCGTGGAGATCATCCATATGCACGAGGCTCGCCCCGCCGTTCCGCAGCAGCGAGTGTCGGCCGCACCGCTGCCCACTCCTCCCACTTCCTCCTCGCCCGCTGCTGTGCCCACGTCCCGGCTCCGCGCCCGGCTGCCTCGCCGAGCCCGCCAGAGCCGCTTCGGGACCGCCGCCTAGCTCGACGAGGGGAGGGAGAAGCAACGTGGGCTTCGCGGAGAAGCGTGGAAACTACTGGCGCGGCCGGTACAAGACCGAGCCCGGCAAACACCTCACGGTCGTCGACGAGAACGGCAAGACGATCAAGTTCGCGACCAAGGGCGAAGCCCAGCGCGCCGCGAGCGAGGCCGAGAACAAGTACCGGCGCGGCGACTGGCGTGACCCGGCGCTCGGCCTGGAGACCTTCGGCGAGTACGCGGGCCGTTGGTATGCCGCCCAGGACCTGGCCGCCTCGACGATGCAGAACTACAAGCGCCACATCGAGGAGCACCTGCTCCCCGACTTCGAGGGCAAGGCACTGAGCGGTGTCCTCCGCACGGACGTTGAGCTGTGGGAGAAGAAGGAGCGGGCCGTGTACGCGGCCTCCAGCGTGAAGACATGGCATTCGACGCTCCACCTGATCTTCGAGGACGCGATCGACGAAGGGCTGATCACCTCCAACCCGGCCGCCCGGCGGCGCGGGCGCGGCAAGCGCGCCGGCCGGTCCCGGGACCGCGGCCCGGAGAAGGTCGTCACCGATGCACTCGGCATCCTGCTGGCCGCCGAGCGTGCCGCCCTGCTGTCCGGTCGCGACGACGAGTTCGTCGCCGTGGTCCTCAAGGGCTACACGGGCAAGCGCTGGGGCGAGATCGCCGGCCTGGAAACGGAGTTCGTCCGGCCGCACGCGTTCCGTATCGAGTGGCAGCTGTACGAGCTGGACACCGGTGAGCTGGTCCGCTGTCCGCCCAAGGATGACAGCTACCGAACCATCGACTCGATGGGCTGGCTGTCGGCCCTGGTCCTCAACCACATCGCCCATACGAAGCCGACGCCCTGCCCCTGCCACGGACGGACGTATGTCCTCCGTGGCCAGGGAGCGGCCCGCACCGGTGGGCACCAGGGAGCGAAGCTCGTCGACGTTGCCTGTCTCGCCGGGGTCTCCACGGGGACGGTCTCCAACGTCCTCAACCACCCCGACCGTGTCACCGAAGCCACGCGGGCACGGGTGGAGAAGGCTGTCGCGGACCTCGGGTTCGTTCGGGGCGGCGCGGCGCCGGCACCTGCTGCCCACTGGCGCAGAAACGGTTTTGCGACCTGGCTGTTCACCCCTGCGGTCTCCGGCTGGTACCCGAAGAAGGCACCGCAGGAGGCCCGGCCTGTCCCTCTGCTCGGCGAGCCGTGGCCCGGCGTCCCGGCACGGGGACGAGGCGCCGCCAATCGGGCCGACGCCTGCTGGCTGCCGATCGCCAAGGGCCTCACGCCCCATGGCCTCCGCCACACCCACCGGACGATGATGGAGGACCTCGGCACCGAGAAGGTCCTCATGGACGAGCGCATGGGCCACATCGACGGCTCCGTCTCGGCCCGCTACGCCCACGTCACCCCGGGCATGCGCAAGCGCCTCATGCTCGGCCTGACCGAGCGGTGGGAGGCAGCACTCGACGTGCGTCTGTTGATGTGCCGCACCTCTCCAGTAGGGATCCTCAACGAGCTATTGCGGACACGAGCGGCCGTGGGCCATTAGCTGATGTCAGGGGGCGGTCTCAGTGGTCGTCCCCCTGATGACAACCAAGTGGCTCGCTACCGAGGCTATTTGCGCTTGTCGCTGAGGCGGAACGCACCAGCTGCTCGAAATTTTCTACCCAGAAGCCACTTACCAGCTCTCCACGGAGCGTAAGTTTCGGGTTGATCACGATACCCATGCCACGCGTCATTGCCAGTCGGATGAAGCGATCGAACTGCTCGTCGGTCAAAATCGTCGACACCGTGAAGTCTGGCAATTCGATGCCTGCTTGGGCCCAGTTCTGGACGTACGAGTCCAGCTCCAGTGGGTTGTGGAGCAGTGAGATTACGCCCTCCACCGCGATGGGGTCACCAGTCTCAGTATCCACAAGGTAAGCGAGCGGGGCGTAGTACTGCTTGCAGTCGGAGTAGGCGTTTCCGATGGCTCGCGTGTACTGCACCACCTTGGCTTCCGTGCAGGGCGCAGGGTCGTGCCCTTGGCTGAGTAGCCGGGAGTACGTGCCAGAGACGGAACCGTCGGCCGTGTAGCAGAAGGGATCACCAGCCTCGCGAGCCTGGGAGATGCCACGGTTCATCTCTTCCGCGGCTTGTGCGGCGTGAGGTGCTGAGAATCGGCTTACTCGCCCACGGTCTGTAACGTAGTGCATGGCCCCGTCTTCCAAAAACAGCGCGATGCACCAGGTGCCTCGGGAAAAGTCGTCGTACTCGGATTTCCAGGCGATGGATGCGAGCTTCAACGAGGACTGCAGAAGGCCGCCAAAAAACCACTGCCCTCCCTGAACAGCGGCCAGCCATCCCTTGTAGTCGAAGTTGCGTAGCAGCCCATTCTCTCGGAAAAGGGCTGCGTCGATGCCTCCGAGGACGCGGTCTGTGGGGGTGCGGCATACCTCATGGACGAGGCCGATGTCTGCTGGCACGCCCTCCTCGTCCACTTCGACCAATGGGGCTCCGTCTTCCGAGATGGGGTCACCGCAGTGCCTGCAGAGCAAGGGGTCTTCAATACTGGAGGCTAGGGCTGCGCACTGGGTTCCGTGGGCGAGCGCCGTGAGATCTTGGTTCGGATTGTCCGTGAAGTTGGAGGGCGCCACGACCAGCCGTGTGCCCTGGTACTTGTCAAGGTGACGATCTAGATAGCGTTCGAGTCCTGCATAGGTAGCCCAGCGGCCGACGAGTTCCCACCGCTCTCCTTGGGCGATTTCTACGTACCCCTCGCTGAACTTCACACGTCTCGCACCGGCGTCGTCGAACCGCCTCACGTCTGCGATGAGGAAGTCGCACTCCTCGACCGGAGCTCGCACGAGCACTACCTCCCGCCCGTATGAGAGACCAGCGAGAAGATCTTTCGTGAAGATCTCTGAGGTGACTTCGTCGCGCTTGCCGTTGTCCTCCGCTGGCTTACTCACGTACCGCCCCATGCGCTCCTTTAGGCCGGCGGCGTTGAGAGAGAGGCGGTCTCTCGCCAGAGAGACCGAGAATGCGATCAGGGCGCTCCATAGCAATCGAGGCGGGACCACGGCCTTGCTGCCCAGCATCAGCAGAGCAGCGGCCTCCAAAGCCCCTCCTTCTCTGATGTCTAGAGAGCAGATCCGTATCCTGGCCAGGATGCGATGAATTTCCACCGGAGAGATCGGAGCCCCGGCTACGGCTTGATAGTGGTAGCTGATGATCGTCTCGGTCTTTTGCAGGACGTCCTTCTCCACGTTTGTCAGAGGGGACGCCTTGCTGTTGGACACGTTGAGTCTGGCAGCCTCAGTGAGCTTGCGAAGGACCTTTCGCACGTTGGAGGAGGCTTCGGTCGAGGTCGCGATCACGTAGACGTCGCCAGGCCGATTGTCGCCTACGTACTGACTGACGAACTGGGCCAAGACGGATCCGAAGTCCGATGAGGGGGCCGCCGACAAGCTGATCGTATTCTTCGCCTGGATGAACAGCCGGCCAGCTGGGCCAACGAGTACGAGGTCGTCGACCTTGTCGGCTGTCTCGAAGCGCAGCTCGTCGACCTGCACATCGCCGAACCCTAGGAGGTCAAGTTCTGATGCGTCACACAACATGTGGCTCATGACGAGAGCTGCTATGCGCTGCTGGAAGTCGATCCCGGAGTGTGTAGCAGCACCACCACTGTTTCCCACTGAAGCTCCCCTTGGTGGATGCATAGATACATCGATCGTCGACCAGGGCCAAGTCCAGGGTGTCCTCTAGGGCGCTGGCTGCACGGGCCCTGCACTCGGCCTCTGAGGGTGGTAGCGCTGGGGAGTCGCATGAGAAGTCGGCTCCCCAGCGGCTCCCAGGATGCCCCTATGGTGCACGTCAGGCCCGGTACTGATCTCTCAGTACCGGGCCTGACCTGGTGTTTCAGCTGTCGGGGTGGCGGGATTTGAACCCACGACCTCTTCGTCCCGAACGAAGCGCGCTGCCAAGCTGCGCCACACCCCGATGTCACCACTGTCGTGGCGACATCGATTACTTTAGCCCACCCGCGGCCCTGGGCGAAATCCGGTTTCGGGGTGGTGGCTACGGGCGCTCGACGAGGGTCAGGAGGGTGGCCTCGGGGGGGCAGGCGAAGCGGACCGGGGTGTAGCGGCTGGTGCCGCAGCCGGCGGAGACGTGGAGGTAGGAGGTGCGGGAGGCCGTGGTGTGGGTGGAGAGGCCCTTGACGCGGTCGGTGTCGAGGTCGCAGTTGGTGACCAGGGCGCCGTAGAAGGGGATGCAGAGCTGGCCGCCGTGGGTGTGGCCCGCGAGGATCAGGGGGTAGCCGTCGGCGGTGAAGGCGTCGAGGGTGCGCAGGTACGGGGCGTGGACCACGGCCAGGGACAGATCGGCGTCCTGGTCGGGGCCGCCCGCGACCTTCTCGTAGCGGTCGCGCTTGATGTGGGGGTCGTCGAGGCCCGTGAAAGCGATCTCGCCGGCGTCCAGCTTCAGCCGGCCGCGGGTGTTGCCGAGGCCCACCCAGCCCGCCGCGTCGAAGGCGTCGCGCAGTTCTTCCCACGGGTTGTGGACCGCGCCGACCACGGGGGCGTTGCCGTTGAGACCGTGGCGGCCCTGGACCTTCTCCAGCAGGTAGCGGGCCGGGTTGCGGAGCGTGGGGCCGTAGTAGTCGTTGGAGCCGAAGACGTAGACGCCGGGGAACTCCATCAGCGGGCCGAGCGCGTCCAGTGTCTCCGGTACGCCCTCCGGGTCGGAGAGGTTGTCGCCCGTGTTGACCACGAAATCGGGGCGCAGACCCGCCAGGGACTGGAGCCAGGCGCGCTTCTTGCGCTGGCCGCTGACCATGTGGATGTCCGAGACCTGGAGGACGCGCAGGGGGCGCATGCCCTTCGGGAGTACGGGGACGGTGAGTCTCCGGAGGCGGAAGGAGCGGACCTCGAAGGCGGCCGCATAGACGATTCCGGCGGTGCCGACCGCCGTGACAGCCAGGGGGACTCCGTACCGTGCGCGCATGGGTCCATCGTCGCAGACGCGGCCCCGGGCGCGGGCGGCGGAGTGATCAAGATGCCTTTCGGTGGGTTCGTCCGGTGGTGACATCGGTGCACAGCGTGACGCAGGGGTGAAATGGGTGGGCGGGAGACGACCGGTACCTGTCACACTCTCCCTATGACCACGCTCAAGGCCAAGCTCAAGGACGACCTCACCGCCTCCATCCGGGCGCGGGACGAGCTGCGCTCGGCGACGATCCGGCTCACGCTCGCCGCCGTCGCGAAGGAGGAGGTCGCGGGCAAGACCGCCCGTGAGCTCTCCGACGACGAGGTGCAGAAGGTGATCGCCCGCGAGGCGAAGAAGCGGCGCGAGGCCGCTGACGCCTTCACCAAGGGCGACCGGCCCGAGCAGGCCGCGCGGGAGCTGGCCGAGGGTGAGCTGCTGGACGCCTATCTGCCGCAGCAGCTCGGAGACGACGAGCTGAACGGCATCGTCGCCGAGGCCGTCGCGGAGGCGAAGGCCGCCGGGGCCGAGGGGCCGCGGGCGATGGGGGCCGTGATGAAGATCGTGAACCCGAAGGTCGCCGGGCGGGCCGAGGGCGGCCGGGTGGCCGCCGCGGTGAAGCGGCTGCTGGCCGGGTAGCCGGGGAACGAGTAAACGTATACGGGGTGGGGGGGGGGGGGGCCCCCTTTTCGGGGGCTCCCGGGGGGGGGGGGGGGGGGGGGGGACGGCCCGGGGGCGGAGCAGGTTGATGCGTGCGGGACAATGGGGTACGTAC